>SHMQ01000070.1 GCA_008534395.1 Candidatus Acidulodesulfobacterium acidiphilum | reverse complement strand
AATATATAAAAAGGGAGGTGATAAATTAATTTTAAGCGATTTTAGTCGGTGAAAATGGTATTTTTCGTTCGGCGTTTTTGTTACTTTTCGTTCGGCGTTTTAGGGAATTTTAATTCGGTGTTGACAAAAGCAAGGCTCAAGGGTTGGCAACAATAAGCGTCTAACTTGCGTAAACGGCTGAAGCCGCCCTTGAACCTTGCGGCTTGCCGTTTATAATATTAGAAAGGGGCAAAGGGGGTGATGAAGGTTGATTGCGATTATTAATAAAACGTATTAAAAGCAAAATAATAATACAAAGATATTATGACAAATTAAAAGTTAAATTCAATAGACAAATTAAAAGTTGACAACAATCCTCTTGTTTCAATACCTTTGTTTAATTATGCAAACCATCATCTTAAAAACTTTAATGAATAAAAAATAATATATTGCCAAAATAATTAACAAAAAGGGCGGACATAATTATAAATTAGAAAATTATATCCGCCTGTTAGTTTTTAGTTAAAATAATAGCTATGCAAAAAGTTCAGGTTCTTATTTTATTTTTCTGCCGCCTGCAGATTCTTTTTAATGATTTTGGCGCTCGGTGAGTTTTTTGGGAGCGCTGACAGAGCTTCTTTAAAGTCTCTTACTGCCGCGGGCTTATTGCCTGTTTTAAACTCTGATATACCGAGAAGGTTAAGTATAGAAGGGTTCGCAGGATTCAGGTTAAGAGCCTCTTTGAAATCACGGGTCGCCCCGCGGAATTTGTTTTCTTTAAAGTTCTCTATTCCCTTGCGCATTATTGCTAAAGTTTTTCTCTGTGTTTTATTTAACGGCTTTGGGGTTGCCTGAGGTACTGCGGAAGAATTATTAGGAGCGGACGAATTTGGCACTCCCGGAGTGCCCGGCGGCGTTACGGCAAATGCGCCCCGCGAAAAAATAACGGACAGGAAAGCGCCTGCGATTACTATTAAAGATAAATGCATTAAAGATAATAACATCTGGTTTTTCATAAATTGCCTCCATTTAGGTTTTTGTTGGTTAAGTTTGCTTATTTTGCTAATGCAAAAAAATTATGGTAAAAATATAATTTACTTGCAAGCGGTATTTAAAAAAAGCATATCATGGCAGCTTTTCGTACGGATATAAATGTTTTTATCCATAAGTTCCGCCATAGCTAATTGAACGGCACGCGATACGGCTTCTATCATCTTTGTTTTTGAAATGTCGTATCTTTGTTTAACTTTTTGAATTTTACCATAAAATGCTATATAATAAATATGGCATTTGAATGTTTTGCCGTCGATAATTTTAGGCTTAAACGATAAAATGTAACTTTTTATCCTTTTCTTTAACCCAATCATAATATTGTCGATATTCATTTTATTTCTCCTTTTTTAATTAAGATGCAATAAATATGCCGGAATTTACGGAACTTGTTTTTTAGTTCTTCGGGGATGCGGTTTATTTGATTCTGCGCATTTGAAAGGCTTATATATAATAATACGGCGATATGTTTATAATATCTATTATAAAATTTGTCATTTTGACATTATCAAAATGACAAATAAATATCTGTAAAAAATAGGCCGAAAGTATTTAATTTTCATTCTAAAATTAAATACTTTATTATGCGTTATTTTTTCTTTTCTGCTTTCGATGCTATTGCATAATATTGCGAATTTGTGAAATATTCACCGCAACCCAATATAAACATTAAATCCAATTGTAAAAACCCTTCGTGAAATATTTGCGAAGTATTTATTTATATCCCTTGTAATCCCTTATTCAAGCCTTTGCTGGAAAAATATCCCCCTGTGAATAATTCAAAAACTTAGGACAGCCAAGAAAAAAGACCTTTTTCTTTTTGGCTGCCTTATTTAAATAATTAACAATAATTAGCAATATTTCACGACTATCTGCGAATTATGATACTGTCAACTTTTTTGTGTAAATTTTTTATAAAAAGGCAAATTAGGCTGCACCTTCCCGACAATATTATGCGTCCAAGCCGCTTCCATTTTTATGGATATAAATGCAAGCAGATTATATGAAC
>SHMQ01000069.1 GCA_008534395.1 Candidatus Acidulodesulfobacterium acidiphilum | reverse complement strand
GTAAGAAACTCCCAGGATAGGAGTAATGTTAACGACCTGCGTCTTAAAAGTATAGCCTCCCCTAACGGCAGCCGTATATGCGGACGCTCTTGAACTGCCGTTCATATCGCCTCCGCTTACGTTATCCGCCGAAGACATAAGTCCGCCGGAATAACCGGCCTGAAAACCTATTCTTGCGCCGGAAGCCTGCCAGAAGCCGTAAGCCTCCTATGTCGCCGCCTTTAAAGAAAACAGGGCTAACGGTAAAACCGTCCGTAGTAAATGCTATTTTTTGCGGAGATTTTAAAACTGCCGCATCTTCCAATAAATTTATTTTTTGCTTTGATATACCGGCTGAAATTCCGCCGCCTTCATTAGAAACGCCGTTATTAGCACCGTTATTCACACCGTTATTCAGACCGCCGCCGTTATTCGAACGGTAAAAATAATCTTTTCCGGCGTCCTGCCCGTAAAGTCCGTTAAATATAGTACCGCCTATAAGCTCGGAGGTTTCTTTACCTCCCCCGCCGTGCGAAAGCAATATTCTTTCGTATTTTTTTTTATTCATTTTAATTTTTCAAAATTTAAATGGTACTATTGCAATATTGCGCAATCTCCCCTTCTAAATTTTTTGAAATAGTCTGATGATAGCTGTTCAGCGACGGCGACATTATTAATTCTCCTTCGATAATAAATTATATCATAAAATAAAAGATTAATTAAGAATAACGGTGTCTGATTTATTTATGAGTATCTATAATGATATAGAATGTAAAAAGTTTATATAATTTATATGTTTTTATCTTTTAGTTTTAGAGACGTATTTTTTTATTGATTTTTATAGTAATGAATATTACAATAATATGTATTACTATAAAATATTTGAACAGCCGTAATTGATTGATATATCGGGATAAATTAAAGTATAATTCTAAGTATGATATATATATTAAGATATTTATAAATGCGGTTATAACAGGTTATAATCAATAATATTATCATGAGGTAATATGAAATTTTACGATAGACTAAGCGAATTAAAGATGCTTAAGTCAACTTGGGAATCATCGAAAAAAGGTTCCAAGATGACGGTTATTACAGGCAGAAGAAGGATAGGGAAAACAAAACTTATACTTGAATCTTTCAAAGACGACCTTATCTACCTGTTTGCGGCAAGAAAAGACGAAAAACTTTTATGCGAAGAGTTTACGACTTTAATTCAGAATAAAATAAACAAAAGGATAATCGGAAAGATTACAAACTTTAAAGACTTATTTGAATACCTTATGGTTTTTTCGGAAGAAAAAAATATAACGTTAGCGATAGATGAATTTCAGGAATTTTATAATATAAACCCTTCTATTTATTCCGATATGCAAAATATATGGGATATGCATAAAGACAAATCTAAAATAAATTTAATCCTGAGCGGCTCTATATATTCGCTGATGAAAAAAATATTTGAAAATTCAAAAGAGCCTTTATTCGGGAGGGCAGATAAAAAAATATATTTAAAACCTTTCGGTATAGACGTATTGAAAGAAATAATGATAGAAAACACCGTTAATTTTGACAATAAAGATTTGTTTAGCTTCTATATATTTACGGGAGGAATAGCGAAATATGTAGAAATTTTCGTCGATAACGGCGCTTTAACATACGATAGAATGCTTGAAAATATCCTGGAAGAAAATTCCGTATTTTTAAATGAAGGGAAAGACCTGCTGATAGAAGAGTTCGGCAAGGAGTATTCAGTTTATTTTTCTATTCTTTCATTAATTGCAAACTCTAAAACATCAAGGAGCGAAATAGAATCCATTCTCGAGAAAAATATAGGCGGATACCTTGACAGGCTTGAAAATGAATATAATATTATAAAAAGGGTAAGACCTATTTTTGCGAAAGAAGGCGGCAGAGTTCAAAAATACGTTATAGAAGATAATTTTTTAAATTTCTGGTTCAGATTTATATACGGTTATAGGAGCGCAATAGAAATAGGAAATCTAAAATATGTAAAAGATATAGTAAATCGCGATTTTAATACATACGCCGGATATTTTTTAGAAAAATATTTTATAGAAAAACTTAAACTATCGAATAAATTTTCCAACATAGGCACATACTGGGAAAAAGGAAACAACAACGAAATAGATATCGTTGCAGTAAACGATATAGAAAAAAAAATATTGATATGCGAAGTAAAATTAAATCCTCAAAAAATCAATCTAAGGAAACTTAAGGAAAAATCAAAAAAATTAATTGAAAAATTTAAAGAATATAGTTTTGAATATAAAGGTTTTTCCTTGAACGACTGTTAAAATCTTTATCGTCCATTTAATTAAAGGAATTAAAAATTTTTTTATTTAAAAATTTATTTATCCTTTAGAATAATATAAGGTTAGCGCTATTCGCCGTCTTCGTCTTTTAACTGATATTCCGAATCCGGCTCAAAAATATCTTTAAGGGGGATGCTCAGGCCTAATATATTTATAAAGAGTTCTGCGGCATTAGAATGGTCTGTTTCGATAGTTTGTATGCAGGAAGAGCTTAAACTTAATGAAGAGCTTGAACTTAAAACGGAAGTTTTATTTAAAGCCTTTGTT
>SHMQ01000068.1 GCA_008534395.1 Candidatus Acidulodesulfobacterium acidiphilum | reverse complement strand
AAAACCCAATAAATACATTTTTTGCATAAATTTCATATTTGCAGTCTGTTCATCAATGCGTTAAATCTGTCTTTCAGTTCATCGGCGGCATCGACTTTAATGTAACAATGAGCGGCGGCATATGAATAAAAGGAATTAACGCCATCTGCTTCCGCTAAATGTTCGGACAAAGGCTTAAGTTCGCTTTCCGAAGGTTCCTCCAAATAAGTCTTTTGATTAAAATAAACGGAGACGTCGGCTTCGGAATAATAGTTTAAGTTTAAGCCGCTTTTTCCTGCCGTTCCTGCTCTGTTCTCAAGTCTTTTCAATATAATTTCTTCTTTTTCATCGTATATTTTTGAATATAACAATATAAAAATGCAGTCTTTTTTATTAAAAGCGTTAATTATTTTTTCCCTGTAAGAACGTTTTAAAAAGGTAGCGTCGAATATTACCCCGCCGCCGCTACCGCCGCCTACGCTTCCATTTGAATCTACCCCGCCGCTTATGCCTCTTAAGCCATCGCCTATGCTTACGCCTTCAATTTCGTCCGACCTTGCCGAATTATATGTATTTTGCGTATTTACGGCTCCTATGTCATTTACGGCGGTATTATGCGTATCGTCTTTAAGCGCCTTGTCCGCTGCGCTTCTGCATTTTTCAAATTCTTTTAAACCTTCTTTGAGCATAATTCGGTAAACTTCAAAATTAGCTTCTGCAGAATATTTTACGGACTTTTCGGCAGAACCGTATAAAGCGTGCCTAATTTCGTCCGTAGAAAAAACGCGGGCGTAAAACCATGCCGAAAGCAGACGGGAAAGAGACGATTTTCCGCTGCCCGAAAGACCGCAGTTAAGAATTACGACCGGTTTTTGTGCAGTTGCAAGATAAAAAGCCGCTAATTTAAAATATTCCATAGCTTTCAAGCGCATGTCCTCGCCGGAGTCTTTAGAAAGAAGGGAAATTTTACATCTTACTATCGCCCTGTACGCTTTAAAAAGAGGTATTACTAAATGCTCGTATTGCTCGAACGGAGCTATATATTTTAAATAGTTAAAAAAGTTTTTATAGTAACCTAAAAATTTAACCGATTCGTAAAAATATCCGTTAAACTCAAAATCCATAAGCAAAAAAGCGATATCTAAATATATATCCTGACATCTGTATCTTTCGTCAAATTCGACGCAGTCCATAAGGCAGATACCGTTAACGCGGCTATGGTCTAAAATGGCAATATGTTCCATTCTTAAATCGCCGTGAACGTCCCTTACGAAACCGCTTACTGCGCGCAAGCGGATAAATTCGGCAAACGAACGCGAAGAAAGCAGAGACTCTATAAAAGCAAAGAAATCTTTGAAAAATTCTTCAGAAAAGGAAGAAAAAATGTCTGATTTATTTATTGTTATTTTTTTAAAAAATGAATGAGAATCCCTTAAGTTTTTCTTATCAGCTGATACTATATATTCTTTTACCGTTTGAAAGTTGTCCTCCCAGTTTGCCTTGTAAACATCGTAACCGCCAAATTTGGAAATTCTTTTAGATTTCCGGGCGTTCTTATGAAATAAATATATTTTTTTTGCCGTTTTTTTTAAAATATCTTCTAAAATATCGTCTATATTTATATTCGTATAACTTAATCCAACATGTTCGGAAAGGATACTGCTTAAAAAAAAAGCCGTATCCACCCTTTTCATCCTTACTAAAACGTCTATGAGTTTTCCGCCTTTAAAACCTATGAAATAGCGGTCTTTTTTTTTACGTAATTCCAGCAAGTCTAAATAAATTCCGGAACATGCCCGCCTGTTTAAAGACAGCTCTTTTTTAGCGAAATAAATTCTTTTTTCAAGGGAAGTATAATCGACAAAACCAAAATTAACGATTTTTTTTTGCTTGTATGCAAATTTATCGGTAAGATAAACGCGGGATATATGAGTTTCTATAATTTCACTAGGATTCAAAAGATTAGATATAGCTTCCGAGACTTCTTTTTTGTTGACTCCGTTATTATTAACGCTATTGTCAACGCCATTGTCAAGCATCGTTTCTTTTGCATTTTTCATAATGTTTTGCATAAGGTTTGCATGTTATTTTATTTTTTTAATATCTAAAAATTATCTTTTAAACTATAAAACTACAAAAACGCAATAAAATTATAATCGGATAAACGATTTGTAACGATTTTGTAATAAAAATTTAACATATATTTAATATTATTGTAATAATTTCTTAACATTAAATTAGTATAATAAATATTGCTATAAATGGCAACGATAACAAATTTAATTTTTTAATCTTAATTTTAATTTATTTTTAATTATTAACTAAATTTGATTGAATTTTTTTAATTTATTTTAATTTATTTTTTTATTAGTTTAGTTTAAAATACATAAAATAAATGCCTAGAAAAATGAGAATAATATTGCCAAATTGTCCGCACCATATAATTCAGCGCGGTCATAACCGCCAGATTATTTTTGCGGAAAATTCAGATTATGAAAGATATTTAAATAATGTTTTGGAATTAAAAGCGAAATTCGATATAAAAGTTTTTGCCTACTGTCTTATGACAAATCACGTACATCTGCTTTTACAACCAGGGGACGACGCATATAAAGTCCCGCTTTTTATGAAAACCCTATCGGCAAGAACTACCCGTTACTTTAATATGCTGGAAGGAAGAACAGGCACTCTGTGGGAAAGCAGATATAAATCAAGCCCGGTTCAAAAAGAATATTATTTGTTGAATTGCTGCCGATATATTGAATTAAATCCTATAAGGGCAGGTGTTGTAAATCATCCTATCGAATATAAATGGTCAAGTTTTTCAGAAAGAATGACTTATGGAATAAATGACGATACAGATATAAAAATGGGAATAAATGAAATTAATGAAATAAATGAAATAAAAATGAATGATGAAGAAGAAAACGCACGAATATTAGATTTAGATAAGGTATTTTTAAGTCTTGGAGAAACTGGCGAAATAAGATTAAAAAATTATGAAAAATTCATTGGCGAAACTAGCCCGCCCGAAGAAATTAGTTTCTTAAGAGATTCCGTAAAACGCGGCCAGTTAACCGGAAATTCCATATTCGAAGAAGCAGTTCAACGTATCATAGGTATTAGAATAGAAAGACGCTCGCAAGGAAGACCGTTTAAAAAAGATTTTAACAAAAAAGGCAGGAAAGAAAAAATATAAAAAACAATTAATTTTTTAATTTTAAAAATCAGACTAACACGAAATATCTAACGCTACCATAGC
>SHMQ01000067.1 GCA_008534395.1 Candidatus Acidulodesulfobacterium acidiphilum | reverse complement strand
TATAAAGACTATATCGGTAATAAGCGGGGTAATTTTAATTGCAGTAGGGATACTGATATTTTTTAATTATCTCTCCGTAATATCTTTATATTTCGGCAATGCTTTCCATTACAATATACCGTATAATTCTTAAGAGGTAGCTATTTATCATGAGATATATTTTACTTGGTTCGGATGCTCCGAAAGTATATGTTAAAGATTGCAAAGAATCAAAATCGGAACTATGTATAAGTAAAGATACCGATTTTTTGAGAACTGAATTATATTGCTCAGACTGTTTATATAGTAGTATATGCTTTTTGTTGCAAAAAAAAATTTAAAAAAAAGGAGAAAATATTAATGTCTATAAATCAAAACCAAAAAACGTCGGTTATTAACATATCGGATTTGACGGTAATGCGAATACAAAAACTCAACAATATTGTTGAAGCATTAAAGGATTATTCGACACTGCCGGATTTAAGCAAGCGTGAAAAAATAGACCTCTTTAATCAAATAGAATCTTTAAGAGAAGTCGTAAAATTTCTTAAGGAGTCCAGATATGCTTAAGAGATTTGTTTTTTTATTTTTCTTATTTGTTATTTCTTTTACTTTTAACGTTTCTGCTTTTGCCGGAGAATCGTGGATAGATAAAGCTAAACATCCTGAATATAAAGGCACTATAAACTTGCCGCATTATTCGGTGAATATGAATAACTTGACCAAAGAACTTTTAAATATTAAAAAGCAGGAAAAAAAAGAAAAAAAAGTAAAATATTCCAAACCGAATGCCGAAGTGAATGCGGCGGTTAAATCCACTTTAAGCACTTTAGCTACTAAATCGTTTAACCGCAAAATAAGTTTCTTTGCAAAGCAAATGCTCGGCAAGGGCGAGTTCGGCAAATACGTGCCTAAATCTATTAAAGAGCATTATCTTAAAGTTTTAAAAAACAGCAAGCCTTTTGATATGACAGGCGGTCATAGACTATTTTTAATCATATCGAGTTCTATTCCTTTTAAAACTTTAAGGCGTTATGTTTTTCAAATAGCGGATAACGACTTACCTATTCAAATGGTTTTACGAGGTCTTTTGCCCGGTTCTGATAACGGAAAATATTTTATGCCTACTATAAAGTATATAACGAGGCTTATAAAATATAAAGGCAGGACTGGTTATTACGATATGCACGTGGATATTGATCCGTTAATACCAGAAAAATACAATATCAATAAAGTGCCTGCTTTGATATATGACGTAAATTATAATCCTCAGACATTTACGACGATAGGCGATAAGGCTTACGTCGTTTACGGAGACGTCGATTTAGAATATGGTTTAAAACAAATTGAGAATAAGACTGATTCAAAATATATTAAGGAAGTTCTAAATCGGTTTAAGGCAAATTCTTTTTTTAATCATTAAAAAACGGCTTTCGTATTTAAGTTTTAAAGGCGTTTAAAATTAATTTAAGTCTTGTTATATTAAAAGTATAATTAAACGCCTTTAAACGCAAATTAAGAGCATTATTTTTGATTTTCAAGAATTAAACAGTTTTTGTGAATAAGTTTTTGAAAGGCAAGTAATTAAAATTTAAAGTTTTAAAAATTTCAGAACTTTAATCAAATTGCTTAATTTTTAATCCGCCCGAAAAGGCGGTTTTTTTAAGGTTTTTTAGAAAAGTTTACAAAATGAATTATATTGTAAACTTTTTTATTGACTTTTAACTTCGCTTATAATATAAATATTTACATTACAATAAAATGTAAACTTTTTTAAAATTAAAATTTAAGGAGGATTTAAAAATGTTAAAATCGAAAAAATTATTTGTAATTTTATTTTTAATCGCCGGTTTTTTATTTTTATTCGGCAACGTTCAAAAAGCTTCTGCGCAAAACGGTATTTTTATTTCGACGCTCTCTAAAATACCTGGCTATAAAATAATTAAAGATTACGGTATAGGTTCTAATGCATATTTTTTCAGTTCAAATTCATATTCAGCAAAAAAAACTATATCTGCTATATTCAATAATATTAACAAACGTGCACCGCAAGGCGCAAATGCCTGTATAAATTTCAAATTGTTTTCCGCAAGAGGAAGATTTTTTGTAGGTTATTGCGAATATGTAACTATTTCGTCAAGTAAATAAAAACTATGCAAGAATCTATCGTATTTTACGAAGAAATTAAAAAAGGCAAAAAAACGGTTTTAAAAGAAACGACTTTAAAGAAGTCTAACGAAACCATTAAATTTTTTTATAAAGACGAATTTAAGTTATTAATGGAAAATACGGACAACGGTTTCCATAGGCTTTTGTTTCTTTTTATTTACGAAACGGGCTCCAGAATATCCGAGGCTCTGTCAGTAAAATATTCTGATATAGACGAATCTACGTCTAAAGTTAAAATACCGGTGCTTAAACAAAAAAGAAAGGTATGGAAATTTTTAAAAATTTCGGACAAATTATTGTCTTTAATATTATCAAGACGGTTAAAGGGATTCGATAAAAACGATTACGTGTTTGCGAGATTTAAGGGTAAAAGGCATATATCGAGGCAAGCGGCGGATAAAATCTTTGCCAAATACGTCAAAAATATTTTGGGCGATAGTTATTCCGATAAGGCGCATCTCCATGCCTTGCGTCATTCAAGAGCAGTCCATTTGTTGGATAGCGGCATGAATATAATGCTATTAAAAAATTTCTTAGGTCATAGCAATATATCTAATACCTTAATTTATCTAAAATATAGCTCTAAAGATTTAGACAATGCGATAGATCAGGCTAATGATAATTTGTTTTTTTAAACAGCGCAAATTTTGGATTTTGTTGATTAATTTGGCAAATTGTAACATATTTGTAACATAAATTTAACCGTTTTGTAACAAAACCGTCATAATTCCGTAATATTTATTTGATATAATCATCTTTATTTTTATTAAAAGGGGGTTGTATCGATGTTTATTGCGGAATTATTTTTTTTTGCGGTTGAAATTTTTTTTCTAATCTATCTTTTTCTAAAAGGAAAAGCGATAGCAAATGAAATGCGGAAATTAAAACTTGAAAGGCAGTCGGTTATGAATTTAAAAGAAGCGTTAGAAGAAAATTTTATTACGGAAATAGAAGCGGCAAAAAATAAAATAATAGATGAGTTTATTAAAAAATTATATGATTATCATTTCAATATTTAATTTTATATGACCACAAAAGCGACCACAGTCTAAAAAATTAACTATTTTTAATCTACTGCAAAGCCTTTATATTACTGGTGGGCTGTGTCGGGATCGAACCGACGACCTACTGATTAAGAGTCA
>SHMQ01000066.1 GCA_008534395.1 Candidatus Acidulodesulfobacterium acidiphilum | reverse complement strand
AAGCGCGGTCGACGCTATTTTACTCACCCGCCTTCGTCAGCCTGATAACGAATAAGGAAGGCGGGTGGATTGTTTAAAAAATTTTAGGATAAATTAGCCTTAAGTGCGCTTGAGCAAGTATAAGACTTATGCCCTATTGTCACTTAAGTGACTTTTACAATTTTTTTTATAAATTATAATTAAATCATAAATAAGATAAATAGGGACAAAATATTATATCGTCAGGAAACCTGCATATTGCCTGCAATATAATAATTAAATAATTAATTGGAGGGTTTGACTATGATTAAAAAAATTATGCCGGGTTGGCTGTTGGTTTTATTAATCGCTTTAAGTATAGGCGTTCCTAAATCAAACGCAATGAATATGAGTAATGCATGCGGAAAGAAAAAAATGAATATGAGTAATATGCCGATTAGCAAGTCGGTTATGATGAAAATGAAAAAATGGATGCCGGATATGATGTCTTTTGCTCCCAAGCTGGCGTTTATGCCCTTTTTTTACAAAGTATATCCCGGGGCGCATCTGATTTTCAATAACCGCAAAATTTTAAAATTAACCCCTTTTCAAATTAGACAGGAAGCCATGCTTGTAAAAGAGATGGAAAACAAAGCTATTCCTCAGTTTAAGATTTTAAACGGGGCGAAAAAGGAGTTTTATATGGAGGTCAATAAAAATAATCCAAATCCCGCTAAATTAATGAAATATGAAAGAACCGCCGGAAATGCGGAAATAGCCCTGTCGGAATCCATGATTTCCGTTCACTTAAAGGCTACCCGCATACTAACCCCTTCGCAAAAAATACTTCTACGCAAGATAATGATTAACTGGCCTATTGTTAATGTAACGTATCCGTAAAAATGAACGGCAAATAAATAATAAAAAAATAAGGGGGGTGAAAATAATGAAAAGAATTTACGAAATGCCGGTATTTCTAGAAATTCCCATAGAAGAATTTAATTTCATAATGCTGGCAAACTATGGGAAAACCGATTCATGCTATGTCTGAAGAGCTTGTTTTTAATGCGCAGTTTGCGCATACAAAACTGACGCCTTATCCTTTATGCCGACAAAATTGCCGGGAAATAAAATAAAGGATAAGGCGTCTTAACAAAATCAATTCGTATCAATTTTTGACAATTTGGCACATGATACGAACATACTTACCGGTATAAAAAAGCAACCAATAGCGATAAGGAGGGATGGATTATGTTCGTACCTATCTAACGCTCTCCTCCCTGCCTATTTGCGCCTTAATCCTCCTGAGGAGAATTATTATATAATTTAATTTTCCGGATTCCCGCTGAAGCGGGTTGGGGCACCTAATGGTTGAAATTATAAATTTCCTCGAAGTCATTCCCGCGAAAGCGGGAAAGTTCTAAAGGAACTTCACATATCGAAGGCACGCGTTAAAGGGCGCGCAAGCCGCCCTTGCGTACAGAAGATGCCGTAAGGCACGAGAGCGAAGCGGTAATCCAGTATTTACATATAAAAGAAACATCTAAATATTTTCTATTGAAGGATTAAAGTTGTATAATGAAGCCGCATTTTATATAATAATACATTACTATATCTTTCATTAAATTTTTATGCAAAAAAAAAATTTCGGTTGCGGTAAAAACAGGTTCAAAAATCGAAGGCTATGAAATATTAGACGACGGAACGCTGAAAATTTCAATAAAGGAACGTCCGGTAGAGAATAAAGCAAACGAAGCGGTCATAAGAAAAATCGCCGAAATTTACGACACGCCTAAAAACAAAATTACCATAAAAACAGGTTTAAAATCTAAAAATAAAATAGTTGCAATAAACGATTGATGAGAAAAAATAGCGGCATGGCTATAAAAACTTATATAAATTCGGTTTTTTTATTTTTATTTTTAATTATCGCAGGCTGTTCATTTAACTATTTATTATCCGCCTTAAATATCGTCAAAACGGCGTATGCCGCAGGCGCCGCAAGTCCGCCTGCCGGAATCTATTTAACCGCAGCAGGTAGAAACTTGCCTTCCGCGCCGAGCAGAATTAAAATATCTTTGGCATCGGCTATTAAAAGGGCTCTGACGAATCAGGGGAATATTTTGGAAGCCGAGCATATAATATCTGAAAAAATGGACTTAAAAAAAGCGGCTTACGCCGGTTTGCTCCCCGATATTTCCGTTAACGCCGGAGGAATATGGACAAGGACGAAAAACGGATATCCCGTATTTGCTTCCGCCAACGGTATGAGGGAGCTAATCGGACAGATAGGTTTAACCGTTCCCATATTCGACCCGAAAATCTACGGCGAAATTTCGCTTGCGGGAGATAATCTTAAAGTTGCCGAATACAGGCTTAGCTTGGCGCGTCTTTTCACGGCAGCCCGTATAACGCAGTATTTTTATGGACTTATTCTGTTAAAAGATGAAATAAAAACAGAACGAAAGGCATTAGACAGCGCTAAAAAAATTTTAACTGCCGCAAAAATAGGATACAAAGCCGGCAGTCTTCCGCGTTTCGACACCGTCCAAGCAGAGCTTATGACGGCTAACCTTCAAACTAATTTAGAAATTTTGGAATCCAAATTAAAATCGTTTGAACGAGTGTTCTTAATGGAGATATTTTACGGCGATGTTCATCCCGCAAAACTTTCTTTGCTCATACCCGTTCAGGACTCCGCCGGTTTCAATTACCGGATTCCTCCTTTAAACAGGCTGATTTCGAAAGCTGTAAAAAAACAGCCGCTGATTAAAATAGTACGCGCTGAAATTAAATCTGCAAAGGCATTCGTTTCAATAAATAAAGCAGGAAGACTTCCGAGTATTCATGGCGGCGCCGCATACGGAGAGGACACCGTAAATTCCTTCGATGCCCCGAATCTGGGGTGGCAGTTTTTTGTTATGCTGAACATCCCTATTTATAATTTTGGACTTCATAAAGGTTCTATTGATGCGGCAAGTGAAAGGCTTATGGCGCTAAAATCCGCAAAATCCGCTGTTAAATTATCCGTAAAAAAAAGGCTGGCAATTGATTACGGCAGAGCGGCAGCCTCAAAAAAGAAAATTTATGGAGCAAAAATTTTAGTCAAAAAATCTGGGGAAGTTTTTAAAATGACAAAAGAAGGTTACTTAGCAGGAGCCTTTAACGCTCTTGAATTACAGGAAGTCCAGAATAACTGGATAAAATCGCGCATAGAACTTGCTAAAGCAGTAAACGAGTTTTATCTGGCAATTTCTCAGTTAGATATAGATATGGGAATAATCCTCTCTGGAGACGGAAAACTATGAAAAGAACAACCGTGTTTATTTCAATTTTAACCTTGTGTATCGTTTACAGCATCGGCATGCCCTTAGCTTTTGCCGGTTCCGCAATGCCGGTAAAAGTCGCCTATGCAAAAAAAACGCTTGCGGTAAAAAATATTACCTCGCCCGGAAAGGTTCACAGCAACGGCAGACAGGTTTTTACGGCTCCTTTTACGGGAAGGCTGATAGAATCCTTTCCTTTCCCAAAATCCGTAACCGCCGGAACGGTTATCGCAAGGGTCGTAAGTCCCGGCTTATACGCAAAAATTATTTCGGCGCAGGCTTCGGTATGGTTATAAACAGACAATACAATTAATAAATAATTAAAAGGGGGATTACGCTTATGTTTAAGATTAGGTTATTTTTAATAGCCGCTTCGATTCTTATTTTAGGTTTTAGCTCGGTTTCCGCGTTTG
>SHMQ01000065.1 GCA_008534395.1 Candidatus Acidulodesulfobacterium acidiphilum | reverse complement strand
TTTTTTTACGTCTTATATTATTTTTATTTTTTTGCAACCGCATCTTCTATTATATTTTCTATTAATTCTATAAAACTCATGCCTTTGCTTTCCGCTATCATAGGTACTAAGCTGAGTTCCGTCATTCCGGGAAGCGTATTGAGTTCTAGAACGTATGCGGCGCCGTCGTCCGAAAGAATAATATCCGCCCTTGTAACCCCTCTGCATCCGATAATTTCGTTGGCTTTAACGGCGGCAGACTCGCATGCTTTATACTCTTGTTCCGTTAAAGACGGGTTTATTAAATACTCCGTCTTTCCTTTTGTATATTTAGCCGTATATGAATAAAAACAATCTTTAGGCTTGACCTCGACGCACCCTAAAGCCTTGCCGAACGCCCAAGCAAACTGAATTTCTCTTCCTTTTATATATTTTTCTACCAATATCTCATCGTCATAATTGAAAGCATTGTTTAACGCCGTTCTTAAATCCCCGACCGACCCGCCGCTTTCGACTATGGAGCATCCTATGCTGGAACCGGAAGCGTTCGGTTTGACGAAATAAGGCGGTTCGAAATTTTGCGATATTTCATTTACTGCACTTTCGACGTTTTTCTTCTCGATTACAATGCTCGGAGGCGTTTTCAAACCGTAAAAATTAAACAATGCTTTCGATTTAACCTTGTCCATCGCCAGCGCGCTTGCGAGAACGCCCGAACCGGTATACGGGACGCCGAGTATTTCGAGCGCTCCCTGAACCCTGCCGTCCTCTCCGTATGTTCCGTGCAGGGCAATAAAACAGACGTCTATATTTTTTAAATTAACCGTAAAATTTTCGTCCAAATCAAACAGCAGAGCATTATATCCGCCGGATTTTAAGGCATTGAAGACTGCGTTTCCGGTTTTAACGGAGATATCCTTCTCCTCCGACCTGCCTCCCGCCAAAACCCCTATCGTCAAATTTTTCAATTTTTCCCGCATATCTCCTCACACTATCTTTATTTCCGTATCTAATTTTATCCCTTTGCTTTCTAACGCTTTTTCCCTTATGTTGTCTATTAAAAACATAATGTCGGAAGGTTTTGCGCCGCCTTTATTAATTATAAAATTTGCGTGTTTTTGAGAAACGGACGCTCCGCCGAAAGAAACGCCTTTAAATCCCATTTCCTCTATAATTTTTCCTGCAGAAAAACCTTCCGGATTTTTAAAAATACACCCTAAAGAATATTCTCCAAGTGGCTGTCCCGATTTTCTTTCTTTAAAAATTTTAATATTTTCGGTTATTTCCGCTTTGGACGATTCCTTAAGTTTAAGATAAACCGACGTTATACAATAGTTATCTTTAATGCCGTTAATATTTAAACTGCGGTATGAAAAATTCATATCTTTTTTTTGCACGGTGCATTTAGAACCGCTTGAATCCAATATATCTACAGCCTCTACGATATTGCCGACTGAACTTTCTTTAGAACTGGCATTCATTTTTACGGCTCCGCCGAGAGTGCCCGGAATTCCGTAAAAAAACTCGCATCCGCTTAAGTTATGCCTAATGGAGTAGTTTAAAATTTTAGATAAATTAATTCCTGCGCCGAATCTCAAAATCTTATCCCCGCATTTCTTATAATTTTGATAATCGTCAGAAACGTTCAACACCGAGGAATCGAATTTTTTAAAAGATATAACCGGAACGCATATCCTTTCTTCCTTAAAAAGCGTATTCGTACCTCCGCCTACGACGTAACGGAAACATTCGGATATTACGCCTTCGGTCAGTTTTATTATTAGCCCAAGTTCGGCTTCGTTTCTTGGAAACAGTATTAAATCCGCCTTTCCTCCGGTTTTAATAGAGGAATAAGACGACATATCCTGATTTTCAATAAAATCGATGTTCAGTTCTTTCAACTTTTTTAATAAATCTTCTTTTGTTTTTGCGCCCGTCATATCTATACCGAAACAGTTTATTAATATTAATAATTAATACGTTCTTTTAAATTGCCGGCACCTGCAGTAGAAACAGTTTTCAATGTTCTTGTTTTGTTAAGCCTGCTGTGAACGAATTCGTCGCAGGTTTTAGTTATATCGCCGGCTCCGAGGAATATTACCATCTCTCCGCCTTTCAGCATATTTTTTAAATTAGATTTAATGTCTTTTCTGTTCGGAACGTAATATACGTTTTTATATCCGTTATTCTTCATTTTCTCGGAAAGCGCCATCGACGAAATACCTTCTATAGCAATCTCTCCCGCGGAATAAACATCCGTAATGATAACCGAGTCGGCTATTTTTAAAGAATTTACGAAATCGTCCATAAGGTCTTTCATTCTGGAATATCTGTGCGGCTGAAAAACTGCGACTATCTGCCTGTTCCAGTTTTTTGCGGCTTTAAGCGTTGCGGCAATCTCGACCGGATGATGGGCGTAATCGTCGACGATTATAAGTCTTTCGTTAGATTTTTTTATCTGAAATCTTCTTTCTACTCCGTGAAAACTTTCAAGCGCTTTTGCTATAAATTCGGTTTTTATGCCGAGTTCTTTAGCCGCGGCTATCGCCGAAAGAGCGTTTAAAACATTATGTATTCCCGGAACGGACAGCTTGAATTTGCCTATCATTTTAACGCCGGAATATGCATCGAAAGAAGATGCGTTTTTCTCTAAAGATATATTCAAAGCGTAATAATCCGCTTTCTGTTCTATGCCGTAAGTAAAATATTTTTTATTTATAACCGGAAACAAAGAGCTTAATAGCGGATTATCTGCGCATAAAACCGCAAATCCGAAAAATGGAATATTATTTATAAAATCGGCGAAAGACTGCTTTAAATTTTCTATATTGCCGTAATGGCACAAATGCTCGTAGTCTATATTAGTGACGACGCAATAATCCGGTTTTAATTTTAAAAATGAACCGTCGCTTTCGTCGGCTTCGACGACCATATATTCGCCTTTGCCTACTTTAGAATGCATACCGAGTCCGAAAATTTTGCCTCCTACGACGAAAGTCGGGTCGACTCCCGCTTCTCCGAGTATCGACGATATCATCGAAGTGGTAGTAGTTTTGCCGTGAGAACCGGCTATAGCAATTCCTTTTTTTAGGGAGAGAAGTTCGGAAAGCATTTCCGCCCTCCTTAAAACGGTAAGTTTTCTGTTCTTAGCTTCGTTAAGTTCGGGGTTGGCTTCGGAAATTGCGGTCGAATATACTACTACTTCTGCATCTTTTATATTTTCAGGATTATGCCCTATGAAAATTTTGCCGCCTATAGATTCGATTTTTTCTATCGTCTGGCTGTACTCTATGTCCGAACCGGTAACGGAATAACCAAGATTTATAAGAACTTCGGCTATCCCGCTCATGCCTGAACCCCCGATACCGATTAAATGAATCTTTTTGACGCCGTTTTTCATAATTTCTCTCCTTTATCTTTATTTAATATTATGCCTGCTATTTCATCCGCAGAATCTTTTATCTCTATTTTTTTTAAATTATTATACATAGATTTTAACAAATCTCTATTATAAAATATTTTAGAAATTTTTTGTAATAATTCATTAGAAAGATTTTCGTCGTCTTTTACGACTTCGAAGCATCCGCTCTTGGAAAACGCAAGAGCGTTTTTCTCCTGATGATTGCCCGCCGCATGAGGATACGGTATTAAAATAGCGGGCTTTCTCAACAAAACCAGCTCGGACAGCGTCCCCGCTCCTGCCCTCGATATAACTATATCGCTTAACCCGTAATAATCTTCTATGTTGTCCGTAAAGGGAAAAACTTCATATCCGCCGGTTTTTAAATTATTTTTATAAAAATTCTCTGCCGTTTCGGCGTCGCGCAAACCGGTTTGATGATA
>SHMQ01000064.1 GCA_008534395.1 Candidatus Acidulodesulfobacterium acidiphilum | reverse complement strand
TTCCGCGTTTTGCCCTATACATTGCAATATCGGCTTCTTCTATTATTTCATCCGCTTTTTTCCCTTTTTTAAATCCTGATATTCCTATAGACAATCCTATTTTTTTTGATTTTCCGTCGTTATTTAAAGTAAAATTATCTAATTTTTCGTTAAAATTTTCATCGGACATAAGCATTTTTAACTTTTCGTTAAAACCGTTGTCAAAATTGAATAAAATTCTATTGGCTACTATAGTAGATCTTTTTGCCGGCGTATTCGGCAAAATAACCGTAAATTCGTCTCCTCCGTATCTAAAGGCGGTATCTACGTTTTTTCTTATAGCATTTTTTAAAGATTCTCCGGTAAATTTTATAATTTCGTCTCCGGCTTGATGTCCAAGCGTATCGTTTAAATATTTAAAGTTATTTATATCTATAAATAAAATAGATAAATCATGCCCGTATCTGGAACATCTCGATATTTCTTTATCTAATTCTTCTCGAAAAAATCTTGAATTGTATAATCCTGAAAGATTATCCGTTTTAATTTCGTTAGATAAAGATATTTCCAATTGTATTTCTTTAGTTATATCTCTGACTAAATATAAAGCTCCTTTTATTTCTCCCAAGTCGCTAAACAGGTCTATTTTTTCGTTTTCAAAATAATGGTCTTTGCCTTCCAAATAACATATGTTGCTTATTTTACATCCCGAAGCTAAATTTCTAATGTATTCGGGGATCTGTTGGTTTTTAAAAAGATTGTCAAAATAATAAGTATGTTTTATATTTTTATATAAAAATTCATTTAAATTTATTTTTAGTATAACCGGGGCGGCATCGTTATAAAAAACCAGATTCTCGTCTTTATCCACTACGAATGCTCCTTCTTCCAAAGAATTAAGAAGATTTTTAATCTCGACGTTTTTAAGTATATCCTGTTCAAAATTTTTGTCTTGAAATTCTGCCCCGACCATAAAATCTCTCCTATCTATATTAAATTAAGACTAATTAAAAAAATAATATATTATAATAACAATTTATTTATTTGAATTTTATGCAAAATATTATTAATTGTCAAGAAATATTTTGTTTTATTACTTGAAAAAAGAAAATTTACTTAAAAAACCTCCGCCGGTTTTATTAATTTTATTTAAGACCTTTTCGTCTATTTTAACCGCAATATTGAGGTTGCCGTTTTTTCCGCCGAAAACGCCGGCGTCTCCGATATTTTTAAAGATTATTATGTTTTTATCGCCGCGATTTAAAAGTTCGTTTAATGAAAAATTCAATTTTATTTTTTCTGAAGTTTTTATCCTTGCCATGCCGTTGCAAGTTTTGCATTTATACAAAAACAAATCGCCGTATCCATCGCAGTTTCTGCATAGTTCCATGATTCCAGAACTTTTATTTTTAATATTTCCGGTTCCACGGCATTCAGAACAAGGCATGCTTAGCGTGCCGTTCTCTTTGCCTTCTCCGTTACAGGATGGGCATTTAACATATCGTTCTATATTTATCGTTTTTTCTATAAAAATTTCAGAGCTTTCCATATTTTCTTTTAGATTTTTGCTTCCCTGAAACTGCCGTTCTATTTCATCGGTAAAATCGATAATCAAATTTACGTTAGCTCCGTCCCTGAGTCTAGTTCTGTAAGGTTTTATTTTATTTTCTGATTGTGAAGCCTGAAAAGCTTTATAATCTTTTAGCTCTTTGTCGTATGCTCTTCTTAAAACGTCGTCGGAAAGAGTTTTATATGCTTCGTTTATATCTATGAATTTATCTTGATTTTCAGGATTTTTATCGGGATGGTATACCGAGGCAAGTCTTCTGTAACTGCTCTTAATTAAAGATTCTCCTGCATTTTCGTCCAAACCTAAAATGTCATAAAAATCTTTCATAGTTCTTTTCGACGATTTGCAGTTTTTATTTTTATTTATTTCTTTATTTTATAATTTAATATCGGTCAGGATTTTATTTTCTTTATTATTTCGCTTGTAGATTTACCCATGATAAAATTTATCAGAACCGTTTTTCCTCCCGACGCCTCAACTATATCGCTGCCTGCGATACTTTTTCCTTCATAGTCCCCGCCCTTTACCAGCACGTCCGGTTTTATCTCTTTTATAAGTTCGCAAGGCGTATCTTCGTCGAATAAAATGACATAATCGACCGGTTTTAAATTTGCCAGGACGTATGCCCTGTCCCGTTCGTTTACTATAGGCCTGTCTTTGCCTTTTAAGCGCCTTACCGACTCGTCGCTGTTCAATCCTACTATAAGTATATCGCCGAGGGCTTTTGCCTCTTTTAAATAGCTGATGTGTCCGGCATGTATAATGTCGAAGCATCCGTTTGTAAATATAATTTTTTTGGATTCGGCTTTAAGTCTCGACAACTCTGCTTTTATATTCTTAGGCGTAATTATATTTACAGGTTCCATATAATTCTTATATAAAATATTAAATTATATAATATAAAAAGAATTGCAAGATTAAATTTATTAAACAACAGATTGCCCCTTAATATAAATAAGAAACCCCCTGACATATTCGGCATACATCAGGGGGAAAAATGGAGAAAAGAATTACTGATTTAATTTTAACAAAATTTATATTATTATGTCAATATAAAAAATTATACAAAGTATTTTATATTTTAAATATAATGTTTATATGATAAAATATAAAATAAATTCTAACATAGCCAAAATAAATTATAGGTCGAATTTAAAATAACATGGATAAATGGAAATTAGGCGAAGACGACGACGAACTTTTTAAGAAAGATGACGGATCTAACAAATCTTTTTCGCTTGGAAAAATGGATAAAGAAGATTTTTCCGATTTTATTTTTGAAGAAAATAAAATCGACAGCACGAAAAAAAAAGCCGCACGGAAGAAAGAAAGCAAAACAAATTCCGCAGAAAATTATAGTGAATACGAAAGAAACGAAGCTAAGGGCAGTTTTAAAAAAATATTTTATATAATAGTTTTTATTGCGGCATTAATATCGGCATACTACTTATTCAAAATTATATTTCCCGGAAACAATACCGATATAAAATTATACGGTTTAAAAACATTAGTTTACAAATCGGAGGCGCTTCCCGAAAATAATTTATTGATTACCGGCTATCTGATAAATAAAAACAAGTTTCCGGTAAGCTATGTTAAGCTGACGTGCAAACTTTACAGCACAAAAAATATTGTTCTGCTGACAAAACACGTATATGCCGGAAATTTCATAAATTTAAACAAACTTAAGAAAATGTCCAATGTAGTCATAAATATGGCATTGCAAAACAAAGACGGCGACGATATGTCCGACGTAGAAATTTTGCCTAACCATCCGGTAAAATTTATGGCGGTATTTTTCGATATTAACCCGAACTCAAAAAACTTCTCTATTACAATAAGCCACTTTTACAGAATAGCAAAATAATCAAATTGTAATTATGCTTTTTTAACCGTCTTTTTTCTCTTGGGGGCGGCGGATTCATCGTAATTAGAACTTGTTTTCCTCGTAGTTTTAGCAGCTATCTGCCGTCTTTTCGGTTTAGCGGTTATTTCTTCATCTTCGTTTTGCGAATTTTGCGGCGTTACGTCTATTTCGTCCTTTCCGGAAAGACTGTTTTTAAAATTTCTTAAAGCTTTTCCGAAACCGCTTCCTATCTGAGGAAGTTTGCCGGCTCCGAATATTAAAAAAACTACGACTAAAATAATTAAAAGCTCGGGAATGCCTAAACCAAACATGTTATTCACCTCCGTATTTTCTAAGAAAAGTTTAAATACTTGCAAACCCTCTTGCGTGCTACACTATCGCTCCGCACTTCGAGGGTTCGAACCCCTCTCTATGTGCCGTAATTAATAGTTTAATAAATATATATAATGCGTAACATTATGAACATATGGCGGAGAGAGAGGGAT
>SHMQ01000063.1 GCA_008534395.1 Candidatus Acidulodesulfobacterium acidiphilum | reverse complement strand
GGAAGGGGGACTCCAATCCGCTGTTTAAGACTGACGAAAGGTTTAGTAAATACGGAAGCTTAGCTCCTAAAGACAAAGCCGATTATGCTTTTGCTACGCATATGATTCATCACTTAGCCGATAACGGCGCTATGGCTATAGTTCTGCCTCACGGAGTACTATTTAGAGGCGGTGCGGAAGAAAAAATAAGAAAATACATAATAGAAAAATTAAACTATCTGGAAGCTGTTATTGGGCTTGCGCCTAATCTGTTTTACGGAACGCCTATTCCGGTCTGCGTAATGGTTTTTAGCAAATGCAGAAAAGAAGACGAAAAGATATTATTTATGGATGCAAGCGGAGAATTTGAAAAAGGCAAAAATCAGAATAGATTGACGGACGATAATATAAAAAAAATAGTAGATACGTATAAAGAGAAAAAAGAAACAGATAAATTTTCAAGATTAGTAAGTTTAGACGAAATCAAAGAAAACGATTATAATTTAAATATATCCAGATATATCGATACGTTTGAGGAAGAAGAATCAATCGATTTAGAAGCCGTTTCAAATGAAATTAAAAAATTAGAATTAGAAGAAATAGAAGTCGATAAAGAAATAGCCGGATATTGCAAAGAATTAGGTATTAATCCGCCGTTTGACCCAGATATAACAAATATTACAAAGGCTAATGGGGTTTAGTAATGAAAAACGTGCCCGAATTGAGATTTAACGAGTTTAATGACGAATGGAAAGAAGAAATGTTAGGAAATATATTGAAATATGAACAACCCAATAAATATATAAGCCAAGAACTAAACAAAAAAGGTAATACCCCTGTTTTAACTGCCAATAAATCATTTATTTTAGGATACACAAATGAAGCTAATTATATATATACAAATTTACCTGCAATAATATTTGATGATTTTACAACAGACAATAAGTATGTGAATTTTCCTTTTAAAATAAGATCGGGTGCTATCAAGATATTAACACATAAAAAACATAATATTAAATTTGTTTATTATAAAATGAATTTAATAAAATTTAAATTAGGAAATGAACACAAAAGATATTGGATATCAGAATTTCAATATTTAAAAATCTCTTCTCCTTCACTTCCTGAGCAGCAAAAAATAGCTTCATTTCTATCCACAATCGATAAAAAATAGAATTAGTTAAATTAAGACTGGAAAATCTTAAAAGATATAAAAAAGGCTTATTGCAAAAAATGTTTGTATAATTTATTAGCTAATTAACTAAAGAGATAGGCTATGATACAGAGCGAAATGATTTTAGAACTGGAATTCGTTACCCAGTTACAAACCTTAGGCTATGAATTGCTGAATATTCATAAGGAAGAAGACTTTATCGCCAATTTCAAAAAACAGATAGAAAAGTTTAATACCAAAGAATTAAATAATACCGCTTTAAGCGACAAGGAATTTCAAAAAATATTAAACCATTTAAATAAAGGGAACAGATTTCAAAAGGCGTCTAATTTAAGAGACAGATTTTTGCTCACAAGAGACGACGAAACCAAAATTTACATTAGATTTTTGAATACGGCAAAATGGTGTCAGAACTGCTATCAGGTTGCCCGCCAGATTAGAATAAAGGGCGCATACGGCAACAGATACGACGTTACGCTTTTAATAAACGGGCTTCCCCTTGTTCAGATAGAACTAAAGAAAAGAGGTATGGAATTAAAAGAAGCCTTTAATCAGATAAACCGCTACAGGATTCATTCATATCCTAATACCTTATTTGAGCATATCCAGATTTTTGTAATATCTAACGGCGTGAATACTAAATATTTTGCCAATAATCCTGACCAGAATTTTGAAAAGACTTTTTTCTGGACGGATGAACGCAATAATAAAATCTCAAATTTATCCGAATTTACCGATATTTTTTTAGAACCTTGCCACTTGTCTAAAATTATATCAAAATACATAGTTTTAAGCGAAAATAAAATGATGCCAATGATTTTAAGGCCGTATCAGTATTATGCGGTCGAAAAAATCATAGAAAGAGCTGAAAATTCTTCTGAAAACGGTTATATTTGGCATACCACCGGAAGCGGAAAGACTCTTACGTCTTTTAAGGCTTCTCAAGTATTGAAAGATATGCCCGATATCAAAAAAGTTTTATTCATCGTGGACAGAAAAGACTTAGACGCTCAAACCGTAGAAGAATTTAATAAATTTGCACCCGGCAGCGTGGATTCTACCGAAAATACTAAAACACTCGTTAATCAGCTTAAGGATAAAGACGTTAAATTAATAGTGACGACGATTCAAAAATTAGATTTAGCCGTGACAAAAGAATACCATAATCAGCATTTTGAATATCTTAAAAACGAAAAGGTAGTAATAATATTCGACGAATGTCACAGAAGCCAGTTCGGTAAAATACACGCGGATATAAAAAGATTTTTCGGCAAAGCTCAGCTTTTCGGTTTTACCGGAACGCCGATACTCGAAAAAAATTGCGTCGGCGGAGTTACGACAACCGCTGTTTTCAATAAATGTCTGCATACATATCTTATAACTGACGCCATAAGCGACGGCAACGCTTTAGGATTTGCCGTGGAGTATATCGGCAATTATACAAAAAAAGAAGGCGGTATATTTAACGAAAATATAGAAGTCGATATAACCAAAAAAGAAATACTTGAAAGCGAAAAAAGAATAGAAAAAGTAGTAGATTATATATTATCTATTCATAAAAAGAAAACCAAAGGCATATTTAATGCTATTTTAGCCGTTTCGAGCATAGAAGCTTTAAAAAAATATTATAATTTCTTTAAAATAAAAGAACACGATTTAAAAATAGCTGCTATCTTTACCTTTCAAGCTAACGAGGAAAAAGAAGACGTTTTTGACGTAGATGTTTTAGCGGAAGGTAATGAAAATAAATTATCTCGTGATTATCTGGAAGGTTGCATTAAAGATTATAACGAAATTTTTCAAACTAATTTTTCTACCGATGTTTTTTACAAATACTATGAAGACGTTCAAAAAAAAGTTAAAGGCAGGCAAATAGATTTATTAATCGTAGTAAATATGCTTTTAACTGGTTTTGACGCGCAAACGCTTAACACGTTATACGTCGATAAAAATTTGCGTTTTCACGGTCTCGTACAGGCGTATTCAAGAACCAACAGAATATTCAACGAGAAAAAACCATACGGAAATATTGTTTGTTTTAGGGATTTGAAAGCAAATACCGACGACGCGCTTGAATTGTTCGGCGACAAAAATGCAAAAGATATAGTATTTAAAGAACCTTACGAAAAACAAAAAAGTAAATTTAACGATGCCGTGTCCGAATTAAAAAAATTAGTTCCGACTATCGATGACATAGACGACCTTAAAAGCGAATCGGATAAAATTAAATTTGTTAAATTATTCAGAGAAATTATGAGGTTGAAGTCGTCTTTGGAATCTTACGTCGAGTTTAATTTTGACGATATAGACTTAAAAGAGCAGGAATATTTTGATTACCAGAGCAAATATTTGGACATTTACGAAAAAAGAAAAGACCCCGATGCTAAAACCGGCGGAGAGATAAACGATATAGATTTTTTACTTGAACTGGTAAGACAGGATATTATAAATTACGATTACATCGTAAATCTTTTGTCTAATTTAAAGAAAAAAGAAAAAAGCAGACCGGAAGAATACGCAAAAGACAAAGAAGATTTTCTGGTTAAGCTGACAAGGGATATGAATTATAAACCGAAAGAACCCTTTATTAAAAAGTTTATCGAATCGTATATGCCTTATATTAAGGAAAAAGACGTTAAAAAAGAATTTGATAACTTCTGGGAACGGGAAAAACATGGTTTTATCGATAAAATTGCCGCTGAAGAAAATTTGGATAGGGAAAAATTCAGGAAATTAATTAACGAATCTATATATACCGAGAAATTGCCGCTGGGGGATTCTATAATAGAAACTTTGAAAGAAGAACCTACTATTAAAAAAAGAATAGAGATAATAAAAAGAGTAAAAGAAAAGATAATAGAATTCGGGGCGGTATTCGAAAGGTGGTAGATATATTTTTTTGTTTATATTTTAATTAAAGAATAAAAATACATATTAATA
>SHMQ01000062.1 GCA_008534395.1 Candidatus Acidulodesulfobacterium acidiphilum | reverse complement strand
CAAATACGCCGTCTCCGCTTTTATTTTCCGAGGTTTCGTTAATGCCGCTTTCGTTTATGCCGACCGAACTACAGGCATCTTTTACCGAAAATACTTTTCTTCCGTTTTCTTCGGTTATCGTCATTCCGTTTATATCGCTTACCCTTATAAAAACGGTATTTTTATCTTCGACGGCATGCCTGTATAAACTGCCGCTTTCTTTTCCGGGAATTACCATTTCTTTATATAAGTGGTATATTTTGGCTGAAGGTATTTTGTTTCTTATAATATGATTAAATTTAAAAGCGTATTCGCAGCATATACCTGAACAGTAGTCTTTATGATTTTTATCTAAACTACCGACGCAGTGGACTATCGCAAAAGATTGAGGCTCTTCCCCTCCGGAAGTCCTAATATTTCCTTCCGTAGGACCGTTAGAGGCAAGAATTCTCTCGAATTCAATTCCGTTGTAAACATCCGGTATTTTTCCGTAACCTAATGAAGGAATTTTAGAACAGTCGTATAAAGCCGAGCCGGTCGCCAGTATAATACTGCCCGCATTTCTCTCTAAAATCTCCTCTTTTTCGCCAAAATTAAAAACATCTTCACCGACCGGACAGGCGTCCATGCACAATCTGCACGGGCCGACGTCAGCTCCTTCTATATCTTTATTTTTAACTTTTCCTGCGGCATTATCATTATTAATATCCTTAAGCCTAAGACATACTCCTGCGTTTACGTAAGGAACGTTAGGCAGTGCTCCGGCAAATGAAAAGTCTATGGCTTTTCTTTCATTCATTCCGTAATTAAACGGATTTTTAAGCGATACCGGACATGGAGCTATGCACTCCGCACAACCGATACATTTTTCCGTATCGACGTAACGCGGACTTCGCCTTATTTTAACGGTAAAGTTCCCGTAAGAGCCTAATACGTCTTCTATTTCCGACAGCGTTAAAAACTCTATATTGCCGGATGCGTCTCCGTGAAGGGCTTCCCCCATAATCGGCTCAAGCATGCAGGGGCCGCATTCCATATTAGGAAATATTTCTTCGTATCTTACGGGAAGACCGCCTATCGTAGGCGATTTTTCAACCACCGTCACCTTCCTTCCTGCTTCGGCTAAACTTAAAGCGGCTTTAAGTCCTGCCGGACCTGCTCCTACTATTACGGCGTCCGGCGATATATCAATCTCTTTTTTTTCTAAAGGCTCCTGAAGCATCACCCTCGATATAGCGGCGTTTATATAACTTACGGCTTTTACGGCTGCTTTTTCAGGGTCTTCCGTAACCCATGCTATCTGTTCCCTTATGTTGACCATTTGCATCATATAAGGATTGATTCCCGCCGCCGACAGGACGTTCATGAAGGTTTTTTCGTGGTCTCTCGGGGAGCATGCGGGAATTACCGCTGCTTCTACCGCATTCTCTATAATATCCTTGCGCAAAAATTCCTTGCCTTCTTCAGAGCACAAAAAACCGAAAGTTTTAAAAATAACGTCTCCGTTTTTCTTTTTTACTGCATCTTGCACCTGTTCAGGGTTGATTTTATCCGATATGTTCGTACCGCAATTACAAAAATAAACAGCCGTCTTCATAATACGCCTCGATTAATTAATTTATTTAATTTATATCATGCTGCTACATGTAAAATATAAATACTTTACATTAGAAATCCAGCAATAACTTTATTTCCGATATTACTGTTTCAAGGGCATTTTCGACCTCTTGCGTCAGTTTTTCGCCGAAATTCACGGTATCCTTCGCTTCAACGGCAAATAAAATTATTTCGGAAGGCAAAGAAATGCCGAGATGCTTTCCTAATTCGAGCGCCGCGGGTAAATCCATATCGTGGGTCGAAACCGTATTTTTAGTATAAGGAATGTCAGGATAAATAAATTTAAAAACGGTTCCCGCTTTATGCCTGCC
>SHMQ01000061.1 GCA_008534395.1 Candidatus Acidulodesulfobacterium acidiphilum | reverse complement strand
ACTATAAGATTTACCTTTTTAACGATGCCTTTTTCGTCGGAAACGTAATGATGGGTCAGCGTGCCTCTCGGCGCCTCTACCGAACCTATACCTACGGCTTCGGGAGAACCGTTCAATCCGTTGGGTATATTTCTGACTTTATCGGATGCGGTTTCCTCGTCGTTAGCAAGCTCCAGCATTCTTTCGGAAGCATACAAAAGCTCTACTAATCTTGCCCAGTGGGTTGCAAGCCTATGGTGGACAGGTTTATACCTTCCGCTTCCGTTGCCGCTTTCGTCTTCCTTTTTACCGCTCAAAGTATCGTAAAACTTTTCAAAATATTCCTGTGCAAGCGGCGTAGCCATTTTATCCGAAACGTTAAGACGGGACAAAGGAGTGCAGGAATAAACGCCGCTATCCGGTCCGTCCACAAAACCTTTCCATCCTATGTTTTTTAAGTAAGGATATTTTAAATAAGTCCACTGTTCTACCCGTTCGGCTATATGCATGGTATAGTCGGCAGGTGCGTATTTTACGAATTCATTTCCTTCGGGGTCAATCACCCTTATTTTTCCGTCGTAAAAATTAACTCGGTTATGTTCATCGACTGTTCCCATATAATAAGTCTTATGAATATAAACGTCGGACAGTATAAGCTCCTTATAAACCTGATTTTTTAATACTACGTCGTCGAATATTTTAAGACTGAAAAGGGCAAAATCTATATTTTTTTTTGCAACTGTTTTAATTTCGTCCAATTCTTCTTTAGAAATAGATTTGCTCCAGCCTCCGGGCAAACCTCCCGCAAGATGAACGCCTCTTCCGCCGAGCATTTCTATTACATGGTGGTTTCTCGCCCTTGTCTCTATAACCTCTTTTCCTATATCAAGTCCTACTTTCCTTATGACGCCGAGAACGTTTCTTTCCGACGGCGGGGCATCAGGTCCGACGATAAAATCAGGGCCGCCGAGCGCATAAAAATGCGTAGTATGGTCGGTAACGTAAAATGCCATATACAATAATTCCCTTATTTTTTTGGCGGCTGGCGGCGGCTCGACGCCGAAAAGCATATCTAAAGCCTTTACCGACGCCATATGATGGGCTTCAGGACAAACGCCGCATATTCTGTTAGTCAGAACAGGCATATCTTCGGCAAGCCTTCCCTTGCAGAACTGCTCGAATCCCCTTAATTCCGGAACGATAAAATAGGTATTTTCGACGTTTCCTTCATCGTTTAAAAATATGTCGATTTTACCGTGTCCTTCCAGTCTGGTTATCGGGTCTATGGATATTTTTCTCATGGCATCGTTCTCCTTTTTAAAATGGAATCCGGAAGGCTGTATTTGTAAAACAACCCAGACGGGTCTGGTATCGATTCTATAATTTTATCGATTTTTTCCGCAATATCGGTTTCCTTTATGCCTTTTATACCTTCTATATCGATTATAGAACCTAGCGCCGATACCATTTTTGCGCCCTGGTCGAGTACGCCTTCAGGATGGCCGTAGCATCCGGTGCACGGCATGTTGACTTTAGGGCAGAGAGCGCCGCAACCGTCCCTCGTCGCTATGCCCATACAGATAAGCCCCTGTTCTAAGAGACATTTTTCTTTTTCCGGAATTATTTCGTAATTTCTGTAAAATCTTTCTATCTTTTTTTCCGATTTTTTTCTGTCGCATTCTTCGCATACTGAGGACGTCCCGGCTCCTATTACGGATTTTTTTGGGGGCAGAGCGGCGCCCGAAACGACGAGTTCGATAACTTTCCAAATCTGTTTTGGTTCGGGCGGGCATCCCGGTATAAAATAATCTACGTCGACGACCTGCGAAAGCGTCCTTAGAGTATCGTAAAATTTTGGAATTTCGAGCCTTCCTTCCGGAACGTCAGTCTCCGGAACCGGTAAAATCCCGAGAGGATTGTCTATCGTAGGATTATCGAGATAAACCGTTTTAAAAAGTTCGTCTCTGGAAGACAGATTCGCAAGGCCGGGAATACATCCTTCGTAAGCGCAAGAGCCGAATGCAATCAGCACCTTGGATTTTTTTCTTAAAAGATGCGCCATCTCTTCGTTTTCTTCGGTTCTAATTCCTCCGTTAAAAAAAGTTATAAAAATGCTTTCGTCCGGCAGTTCTTTTATATCTTCTTTCTTCGTGTCTAAGAGGCATGGACAGAACATAAAATCAAAGTTGGCATCCAAATCTATTATCTTTTCGTTAATATTCACAAGCGCGATTTCGCACCCGCCGCATGAAGCCGCCCAGTACATTGCTATTTTAGGTTTACCTGTCATAATATATACTTAACCTCCTTTATTAGCGTTAATTAAAATTTTAAATTTATTAATTTATAAAATCAGCTAAATAAATAAATAAATATGAAAATTAATTTTTGATTTAATTCAAATTTATATGACAATTTGGCATTAACGGTATGACAATTTATCCTATTTATTATTTTTATTTTATAATTTATAGATTATACAGATTTACTATTCCCGATGCCTTATCCATATCGTCAACCATCTGTATTACAGAATCTGTTATACTTGACGTTGAGTCCGCAATATGCTTTGATTCCGTCGATATTTTCTTCGCCGACATGCCGAGTTCCTTCATAGAAGCGTTCTGCTCCTCTATCGCCGAAGCGAGATTGTCGGTATAGTCTTTTATTGAACCCGCTTCGCTGTTTACGAAACTGTTGGAATCCACAAGCCTATTTACGGTTTCCACGCCGTATGAAACTGTGTTTTCGGTTTCCTTAATCAAAGCCTCTACGTCGCGGGTCGCTTTGGTTACTTTATCCGCTAATTTCCTTACCTCGTCGGCAACCACGGCAAACCCTCTGCCCTGCTCTCCCGCACGCGCCGCCTCTATAGCTGCGTTAAGCGAAAGAAGGTTAGTCTGGTCGGCTATCTCTCTTATTACCGTAATAATATTCGTAATTTTTTTCGTGCTTTCGTTGATTCTCTGAATAGAATCGTATAAATCCGAAACATGCCCAGCATTCGTATTCATAAGCCCCACTATGCCGTCCACTTTCTCTCTGGATTTTGCGCTTAATTCTGCTATGCTGCTGATTGTTCTCGTATTTTCTTCTATGGTTGCAACCGTCCTCGACAATTCTTCGGACTGTTCCGCTCCCGCATTATTAAGGTCGCTTATCTGGCTAAGCAGAGTTCCGAATTCGACCGATACATTTATCAGTTCTTTCTTTGTTTCGGCTATATCCTGAGCCACAATTCCCATAGCTTCCGTTAGTGCGGAATTAGATTCCGAATAAAGGCCTGCGGTTATTAAGGCTTTATCGCCGCCGGCCAAGCGGCCCGCTTT
>SHMQ01000060.1 GCA_008534395.1 Candidatus Acidulodesulfobacterium acidiphilum | reverse complement strand
CTTTATTTGGATATATAGAACTAATTTAAAAAATTAATTTAAAATCATGTTGACTCTATGCTTAATTTTGATATAATAAAAATATAAAACATAACGAACGTTCTTTTTAATTTTAATAAACATGAGCAAAGAAGTATCCGAATTAACAAAAAAAAAGATATTTGATTACTGTATGGAAAGCTTTGCCGAAAACGGTTATAGCAATGTCGGAATAAGAAATATTTCTAAAGGAACAGGATTAAGCTCAGGCGCAATATATTATCATTTCTCTTCAAAAAAAAAGATTGCACAGTTTTTATACGATACCGCAATCGAGATTCTTTTAAACAAAATAGTATCGGCTGTAGAAAAATCACCCAACGATCGAGAGGCGTTAAAATCTATTATATTTACGTTATTTAAATTAACGGATGAAGAGCCGCATCTTATGAAATATGTGCTTTACACTAAACATAAAGATTTTTTGCCCGAAGCTTTGCCGATATGTTCAGCCAAGCCCTTTGAATACATCAAAAAATTTATAAAAGCTAAAATTGAAGAGGGTGTTTTTAGGGATATGGATATATTAATAGCATCGTCTTTGATAATGGGGCCTGTTATTAGGATAATTCAGTTAAAAATGGAAAGTATAATACAAAAGGATTTAATTGGATATACAGATCCGTTGTTTGACGGTATTTCTAAATCTATTTTTAAAAATAAGCATTAAAAATCTTATCGTTATAAATTACGAAACAAGTTAAATTGTTAGTAACGGACAACAAATTTATTATTATGGAATACGTTAAAAATTATTTAAATAACTTGATGAAAAAACTTCTTCAATTTTCATTATTTTTACTTTTATCGTTTATTTTTTTAATCGATTCAGGAAATATTAATAATAGCGCAAATGCGGCGACAGAGTCGAATTTTAAGGTAGGAACTACCCCTTATGGACTTGCGGTCGGCAAAAAAGATAATGTTTATGCCGCTATAAGCGGTTTTAATAATGTGATTGAACTTAACCAAAACGGTAAATTAATTAAAAATATTAATACCGATTGGGCGCCTTCGGGAATTGTTATCAGCAAAACCGGCTATGTTTATGTATCGACAGGCATAGGAAATGTAGTAAAGCTTAATAATAAAGGTCAAATTCTTAAAAAAGTAAAAGTTGGAATTATTCCGGCAGGAATCGCCGTTGGACCCGATGGAAATATTTATGTAACATCCATACATTCAAAGACAGTTACGAAATTAAGCCCGTCGCTTACGGTTTTAAAGATTTTTTATGCAGGGATAGCTCCATACGGTATAGTTTTAAACGATAACGGTTTAATATATGTTACGAACTTCACAAACAAAGGCACCGTTACCGTATTAAACAAAAGCGGAAAGATAATAAAAGTATTTGATGCTCAAAGAAAACCGGAAGGCATTGCTATAGGTCCTGCAGGAAATATATATGTTACGAACGGGTTAAGCGACAGCGTTTTAAAATTTAATAAAAACGGTAAAATTTTAGAAAAAATTAACATAAAAGGAGCGCCTTACGGAATTGCGCTAAGCACTACCGGAAACATGTTCGTCGCCTGTATATATGCCGATAAAGTCGTGAAGTTAAGCCGTTCGGGCAGGGTTTTAAATACATATAAGACAGGGAAAAATCCTAATTTTATATTAATAGACGATAATGGCGATGTCTGGACGGCAAACAGCGGGGATGGAACGGTAACCAAAATTAGCGGCGCAACTAAAGGAAAAGAGTTTTTCCCGTATAAAGGACCTATTTGGCAGGAAAGCTTTTAATTTAATTTCTAATTTAATATCTTAAAAGGAGGGATTTAAATGGCGGAAGAAAAAAGTTTAGAAAACGTAAAACCGGATGAAACATTAGACGTTTTAGGCGAAACATGTCCTATTCCGGAAGCTATGGCTCATAAAAAGCTCAACAAAATGAAAGTGGGGCAGGTGCTGGAGGTTTATACCGACCATGCGGCGGCGGTAGAGAATTCGTTCCCGTCCATGCTTAATAAGTTAAATTATCCTTACTGCGTAACAAAGACTGCTCCTGGTGAATTTACCATTAAAATTAAAAAAACATCATAAGCTCAATATTTAACTAGTTATAATTTAACTATAGGGGGGTATGTAAATTATGAATCCTTATTTTCTTGAATACGCTATAATAGGTATCGCAGGCTTAATTTTCGGGGCTGCGCTCGAAAGGGGAAGAATGTGTTTCGTGCTTGCAACAAATAATATGTTTATGGCAAGAGATACAAAAATCTTAGAAGGTATATTGCTGGCTTTTGGAATTTCTATTCTTGCTTTCGGCATTATAGAATCGTTAGGAATAGTTCCGATACAATCTGCAGTCCAAGGCGTATTTCCTTCGGGATGGTATGATTTAGTCGGCTCGCTTTTGTTTGGTTTCGGCATAGGACTATGCGGAGCATGCATGAGCGGATTAATATTCAGGGCAGGCTCGGGATTTACGCAAAACTGGATGCAATTATTCGGAATACTGGTAGGAACAATATTCTTTGCATTCATAATATTCCCGCTGACTAATTTTCTATACTGGATTTTACACACTATACCGTGGCTTGGCTTAAAACCGGGACTTGCCGACTATATTCCTCATGAATGGTTTGGAAACGCAGTATGGGGACCGTTTGTAGTGGCTCTAATTTTCGGCGGTACATTTCTCATTTTGGGATTATATTTGACCAAAAGGAGATTTGGCAAAATCAGTAAAGAACGCGGCGTAAACTATAAGGAGCCGATAATAACGTGGGATATGTTGAAATTTAAAGAGGCTTATTCTCCGAGGTTGGGCGGGATATTATTTGCCGTGGTTGCAGTTATAGTTTTTATAACGTCATATTTTACCGTCCATAAAGTTGCTTATATGGGCGTAACAACTCCTTACGGCAGTTTTGATACTTACATTTTAGCACCTTTCATAAATCTATATACTGCTGTAGGGCATTATAAAGCATCGTTTTTGCCCAAAATATCGTCAAACTGGTTTCAGATAGTGCCGGTTGCAATTCCGATGACATTGCTTGTTATAACCACATTTGCCGGCGCCACCACTACGGCTATTTTAGGCGGTGAATTCAAATGGAGAGTGCCGAAAAGAAAAATAATGTTTCTTCAAAATTTTATCGGCGGTATTTTTACAGGCGTAGGCGCAAGAATAGCTTTAGGATGCAATATAGGTACTTTATGGTCTGGATTTTTAATGTTTTCATGGGCGGGAATGTTATTTTTGCCGACCCTTGTTTTAGGAATGTATCTTGCTCTTAAATTTCAACAGGCGATATGGTAAAAATGAAGTATTAAATTTATCTTTACTTTTAAGGGAGAATTTATATGGCTGCGGCTAACAATATGAAAAAAAGAAAAAATCATAACTGGTGCGGAATAACATTATTGGCTTTATACGGATTATTTACTATATATGCCTCATTTTTCTTATCTTATTTAAATAAAGATAAGGTTATAGGTAAATTATCCAATGAAGCTATAGCAGGAATAAAAGAGAGTTTTATCTTGTGGGGGGTAATCATGATTATAGGCGCAATTCTTCTTTTAATAAGGGAATATGTGCTGAAATCCGGACAGCAAGAGGTTAAGGATACGGAAAGCGGGGTATCTCCTCATTATTAATTGTTTTTAAATTTGTTGTAGAAACAAGTTTTACGAAGAATATAAAATATAATAACATTGAGGATTTATAAATGAAACTTGCTCTTTTAATAACGACGGATAAATATAAAGATTACTTAGAAAAAATCATAAACAGCGCTAAAAAATCAGGATATGAATTGAAATGTTTTATAATGGACGACGGAGTCAATTTATTAAACGATTCGGGTTTCGTCGGAAAATTAAAAGAAGCCGGTTCGGATGTCTCGCTTTGCGAATATTCATGCAGCATAAGAAGCATACATGAAAAGATAGAAGGTTTCCTGTATGCTTCCCAGTACGAAAACGCAAGTATAATAAACTCATTGACAAGCGAAGACAGGTTTCTGGTTTTTTAAAATGGGGGAAAAATGACAAAAAAGATTGCTGTATTTACGCGCGACAGACAAGCCGAAGCGCTTAGAATGTCGGGAGGGTTAACGCTCCTTGACGATAAAGTAGAAGTATACGTTCTTGATAGAAAACTTGAAGATAATAAGGTTATAAACAAGCATCTCGATATGGTTCTAAATATGCTTGAACTTCCAGTTTTAACAAATTGCAGGGATAATCAATTCGAATATATTTCTAATGAAGAACTGGCGGATAAAATGCTCGAATACGATATAGTTATACCATATTAATATTAATTATTTATTGCGGAGAATAAAATATGAAAATACTTCATGTTTTAAAAAGAGAACCGTCAAAAACGGAAACTGAAATTATGGAATTGCATTCCAAATCTTACGATACGAAAATTATCAGACTTTACGAACCGGGAATAAACTATGACGGTTTTATAGCGGACGTATTTAAATACGATAAAATATTTTGCTGGTGATATGAAGATAATGTTATAATATAGTTGTAAGAATAAATTCAATTGAAAATTGAAAAGGAGGTAAGACTATGAAAAAGTTTATTATTTTAAGTTTGAGCGTGATTTTTTTACTTTCGTCTGCGGCAGTTTCTTATGCCGGAAATTTTAACCAAATGTTGGCGCAAAAGGCTTATCAAGCGATGAACCCTCATCACGTAAGTTCAAAGCCTAATGCGGTGGGAATAGTCGGCGTTCCTCAAATTTTAGCGCCGGTGCTTTATAAAGAATATATTGTAGAACATAATCCGAAACAATATTTTCTGTTAGACGTCAGAGAACATGCTGCATTCGTGAAAATGGGACATATAGCCGGAGCGCATAATATACCTTTACAGGTTCTTTTCACGCCTAAGTATTTAAAAATGCTTCCAAAACATAGGACGATTATAAGCATTTGCTACGTGGGACAGTGGGAGTCAATGGCCGCGGCATTATTAAAGACGATGGGCTATAACGTGAAAATATTAAGATTCGGCATGTCGTCTTGGAATCCAAAAATAGACTTGCTTCATAGAAATAAAATAGCATTTGGAAACTTCCCGCTCGTACATTAATAAAATGAATTTTGCGTTTTAAAAAATGAAAATCAAAAAAAAATTGGATAGAAATAAGGGGGTGATAATTCGTGAAAAAAATTAACAATATTATATTTACCGCCGTGTTAGCTGTGATATTTGCTTTTGGAATAGGCGCGGCTTCAGGCTCAAGCGCATATGCTTTTCAGGGCGGCCATTTTATGAAGCATTCTGCTATGACTAAAAAAACTTCAAAAAAGGCAAAAAAAGGCAGCGGAAGCAAGTCAAAAAAA
>SHMQ01000059.1 GCA_008534395.1 Candidatus Acidulodesulfobacterium acidiphilum | reverse complement strand
CCGTTATCGGCTAAGTGATGAATCATATGCGTAGCAAAAGCATAATCGGCTTTGTCTTTAGGAGCTAAGCTTCCGTATTTACTAAACCTTTCGTCAGTCTTAAACAGCGGATTGGAGTCCCCCTTCCACTTTGCGCTAAAAGGCGGATTGGCAACAACGGCTTCGGCTTTCAAATCCGGGAAATAGTCGTCTGTTAACGTATCGCCCTGCCTTATATGAAATTTTGTATAATTAATGCCGTGCAAAAGCATGTTCATTCTGGCAAGGTTGTATGTAGTTCTGTTAAGTTCCTGTCCGTATATTTCTGAAACGTCGGCATAATCTTTAACGCGGATTAACAAAGAACCTGAACCGCAGGTAGGGTCGTAAACGGATTTTATTTTATCTTTACCGGCTGTTACAATTTGGGACAGTATTCTGGAAACCTGAGAAGGAGTATAAAACTCTCCGCCTTTTTTGCCGGCGCCTGCGGCAAACTGCCCTATTAAATATTCATAAGCGTCGCCTAAAACATCGCTTTTGGCATCCGTCAAGTTAAAATCTATCCTGTTAAGTCTTGATAGTATCTCGATGACGGTATCGTTCTTCTCTTTTTCGGTTTTACCGAGTTTTGCGGAACTTAAATCGACGTCTTCAAACAATCCTATAAAGTCTTCTTCGCTTTCATGCCCTACGGTATTCTGTTCTATAGAATTTAAAATATTTTTTAAATCTTCTATAATAAAATTATCGCTTCCGAATTCTTTATTGCCTTTTCTGACTATGTATGAAAAAAGTTGATTGGGCTTTAAGAAAAAGCCTTTATTTTCAATACTCTGCTGTTTAATTAAATTAACTATTTCATCGTTTTCGGGGGTTTCATCTATAAGGTCTGTATATTTTATTTTATCCCGCTTAAGCAGTTCGTCCGCATAAATTTCCTGCCTTTCGGAAAGATATTTTAAGAATATAAATCCCAATACGTAGTTTTTATACTCGTCGGCATTCATTCTGCCCCTTAGTAAATCCGCTATAGCCCAAAGGGATTGCTCTAAAAGCCTTTTTTGTTCTTCAGACATGATACTCCTGTTTATTTTAAATTATTTTGCAATCCTCATTATTATTTTTAACATTACAGTTTATATTTGGTATCTATTTATGTCAGACACATAGATTTTAAAAAATATCTATTTATTTGAATTTAGTAAAATAGTCCAATAAACTAATTTTTATTATTTTTAACCGCATTTATTAAAAACAAATACTGTAAATTATTTTAATTACCAGACTGGTTGACCATTATTACTTTACCAATATTATATAATATCAAATTTTTAATTAAAAGAATCAATTGTTAAAAAAAATATTGTTAAAAAAAATATTTGGGATTTCACAAAAGGGGATAGGGATAGTGCCGGCACTATCGAGAATAAAGCTACAGCAGTAAGACAAATCTCTAAAAAAGCGGTAATATAGCTTTAGTCAATGTTACTAATGGTGAAATCAGCGTCCCATGACGAAATGGTTTAAATGTTGATAACGAAAATTTTGCCGCCGTTATTTCCGAAAATTCTTTAAAAAAGCTGGAATCGGGAAAGTATCCCGAAGTAGCCGCCGCCCTCCGCCTCGAAGCAGCATACGGACTCCGCAGGGAGGAATCGGCTCACGTTGTTTTTGAATTAACGAAGGGGCATGTGGTCACAGCCCCCGGAAAAGAAAATATTCTGATGATGAAGGGAATCTGGTGCAAATGCGGCCGCCAAAGAGGAAAAATCAACACTTTCATCTAACTGTAGGCCGAACGGGGAATTGCTCCTGCGCGACGGCGGGGCGGTGAAGACGGATATTATATTGCCGACGTTCCCGAATTACACGGATGCCATACTCAAGCTAAGTCTATAGATAAGTTAAGAGATAGAATTAAAGAAGCGATAGAACTTTATCTTGAGGAAAAAAGTTATGGATATCCTGCCGTTAATTTTATTGACGTCCAAAAAATTGCAATATGAGCAAGCTTCCTTTATTGACCGGCAAGGAACTTATTTCTTTTCTTAAAACTCTTGGGTTTATCGAAAAAAGGCAAAAAGGAAGTCATGTTTTTCTTTCCCATAAAGACGGAAGGTCAACCGTTGTCCCCGTCCACTCCGGTGAAACGATAGGCAGGGGGCCTTTTGTCGAAAATATTAACCGATATTGAAATGACAAAAGAAGAATTTTTCAAGCTTATCAAGTAGTATTTTTCGTCAATTTTATTATTTTTTTCCCACTATAAGAATTTAGAAATTATGTCAATGCGGTATATTGCCTTAAGTGCCTTACTTACTGCGGTTTTGAATGGAGCGGGCAACGGGGTTCGAACCCGCGACACCAAGCTTGGGAAGCTTGTACTCTACCAACTGAGCTATGCCCGCGTTTACGTGTTTGCTGTTTATTATTTATATCATAATATTTATATCATAAAAATAAAAAATTGTAAAACGCGAGAGAGAAGGAAACCGCTTAAAATTCCGTGTCAGTTTGATTTTTATTTCATTAATCGTTTTAATTAATTAATAAAATTATAACATATTCTCGCTTGTAAATTAAAAATATTTATAGTCGTAAGGAATATTAATTCTATAATTCTATCTTTTATCGTATTAATGGCAGCTTATTTATTAAGAATATATGATATAATATATTAAAAAATGTAAAATTAATCGCAACGAGATTTAAAAGTCCGCCGAAAGCGTTAAATTGTGATTTAATTTACATTACATTAAATTTAATTTAATTTATCCTAAATTTTATATATCTTTTAATATTATATACTACTATTTAGATATACTTTTATATGAATTTATCGGTTAACGACCTATCGTCAAATTTAGAACTTTTAAAAAAACATAACCCTTTAGTTCACAATATTACAAACGTAGTGGTAACTAACGTTACGGCCAACGCTCTTCTTGCCATAGGCGCAAGCCCGATAATGGCATACGCTAAAGAGGAGATGAAAGATATTATTTCCATATCCGACGCTTTAGTTTTAAATATCGGAACTTTAACTAAAGACATAATAGACGTTATGCTTTTAGCGGGCAAATATGCCAATAAAAAAAATATTCCGGTGATATTCGACCCTGTCGGAGCAGGGGCAAGCGGTTTAAGAAACGATGCTTCTAAAGAGATAGTTTCAAATATTAAGCTTGCGATAATAAGAGGCAACGAATCCGAAATAGCAAATCTTTACGGCGTTAAGTTAGAAACTAAAGGGGTGGATTCAAAAGGGCATGTGGAAGATAAAATAGGTTTAGCAAAAGAATTAGCCTTAAAAGTTTCCTCTACGGTTTGTATCAGCGGAAAAGAAGATATTATCTCGGACGGCTCTAACGTATTTTCCGTCAAAAATGGCGATGCCGCTTTAACTAAAATGACCGGCGCAGGTTGCATATCGTCTTCCGTTATGGGCGCTTTTGCGGCAATAGACAAAAATTACGCTAAGGCAAGTTTAACCGGAGCAGTTTTAATAGGAATATGCGGAGAACTTGCCGCTTCAAAATCAAAACTTTCAGGTTCTTTTCAGGTTGAATTTTTTAATAATCTGTCAAGTTTCAACTCCGATATTCTTCATAAGTACGCAAATTTTGAAGAAGTTTGTCGATAATACTACTAGAACAAACAATTAATCGTAATGACAGAAAATTTTAATTTTATTTATATTTAATTTATAAAAATACCGCCGTAGCAGTCACTGGTTTTTAACGTCCAATGTGCTTAAAGTTAAGCATTAAACTGACTGACGGCGGCATGCTGCATAAAAAGATATTATTATAATTTATTGTGATGTATTGTTTCTTAAAATTTATTTTCTTTTCTTATTTTAATTATAACGCATATTTTTGAAATTTCAAGTCGTTAAATTAATTTTGTTAAATTAATTTGCGTCAAACCAAAATAAAAATGTTATCTTTTTACCGAAATAAAAAGGCTGTGTATTACTATAAAACATAAAAACTAAATAGAGCCGTAAATGAATAAAGAAAATATAGATTCAGAATTAAATACTTCTTTAAACGAAATAGATGCCGTTAATTCGTCTTACCATATAGCCGTAAAACCGGAATTCAATAAAGTTATGATAGAGTTTTATAATTCAGGCAGTTATAACGTTTTACCGTCTTACCTTTTGCCTTATTACGAGCGTTCGCTGCATATATCCTAAATTATGCCCCGTCCCGCAAAAAACTAACAAAGGATATTCCGTTTCCGAAGAAAAAATAAAAATATACAAAGAGCTTTTCTCAAAATAGCGTAAATTCGAGGTCTGTATAATTGGGCATCCCTATAAACATTGATTTATTATAATAAAATATGTATAATTATAAAAATATAAATTAACAATATAAATAACATCAAACTATTGAAAAATAAGCGCAATATATAATAATTATAAACATGGAAAATCTGTTGCCGAAAAAAAATTAACCTAAATAATTTATTTAAAATATCGGTGGGGGTGAATATGCAGCTTTTAAAAACAATTAAAGACGCAAATTTAAAACCGAGTATTGAAAAAAAAATTATAGATATCTTCTCTACAAAATCCATAGATTTTGAACACAGATTTTTAGAACTCACCGAAAACGATTTAGAAAATCTTTCAAAAATAAATTCATTGATTATTGAAAATATGGATTTCCTTATAGATAAATTTTACGACCATCTGCTTGAATTTAAAGAAACGAAAGATATTATGCTTGAAAAGCCCGGACTTGTGGAACACTTAAGAAAAGTGCATACATCGTATTTTAAAGAGCTTTTTTCCTTAAAGTACGACGACAATTATCTTGCTCTCAGATTTAACACTGGTCTTACCCACTTAAACGTCAATATACCCTTTAACGTTTTTATGGGAAGCTATTCTTATTTCTTATCTTTAATTATCTATTTTATAAAAGACGAACTGCCGAAACGCGGCTTTTCGCACAAAGAAATTCTGAATATCGTCAACTCCATACAAAAAATTATAAATCTGGATATTACCTTAGTTATAAGAGCTTATTACAGTAAAGAAATAAACGAAAAGGAAAAACTTGGCGACGATTTTATTAAAAGGCTGTCGCGCATAGCCGAATTCCGCGACGAAGATACGGGAGCCCATATTGAAAGAATGTCTTATTACTGCATGATAATTGCGAAACATTTGGGATTTGACTACGATTTTCAGATAGATATTTTAGAAGCTTCGCCTATGCACGATATAGGTAAAATATCTATTCCGGATTATGTATTGCTAAAGCCTGCAAAATTAACCGACGATGAGTTTGAAATAATGAAAACGCATACAGTAAAAGGATATGATATACTTAGCGGTTCGGATTCTAAAATTATGAAATTCGGAGCGGAAATAGCTTTGTCCCACCATGAAAGATATGACGGATACGGATACCCGAACAGACTTAAAGGAGAAGATATTCCTATTTCCGGCAGAATTTGCATTGT
>SHMQ01000058.1 GCA_008534395.1 Candidatus Acidulodesulfobacterium acidiphilum | reverse complement strand
TAAGTTCGTCCATAGACAAGCCGGATATATACGATAAATAAGAAGGTATTAAAGGAAACACGCAGGGGCTTATGAAAGAAAACAATCCCGCTAAAAAAGCTACTAAAAATGATACGTTGGGCGTAAATAATAACTGCAAAATATTCTCCTTTTAGTTTAAAATCTTATCATAATTCCGCTATTCGAATTATCGTTAGATTTGATATAAACATCATTGTATCTTAAGGATTTTATTAAAGTAAATTCCGTGTCTGAAATATAAGAACAAAGCTTGTCACTCATTTCCTTTGAGGAGTTTTCGGTTTTAACCTGCGGTAAAAAGAATTTCCATTCTGAATTTACTATAATAGCTCTTCCCGCCTGCGATATTTTATCGTTATCGTATAGGTCTTTAACCGATTCTATTGACGTAACGACAGAAATATAATTCCTTCTTGCTTCACGGTATAATTTGTCTATAAAACCATGCGCATTCGGTAAATCTTTAACAAATTCTTTAAGCTGGTTGATAAATATTAGGGTTTTCTCAATAGGGAGGTTGTAATCGTAAAAAATTTTCCCCATATAAAACATTACCGCCGCCTGAATAGAGACTTTAAATTTAGGGTCGTAGGATAAATCGCTGAAATCTATCGCCGAAAGTAAACTATCTCCGAAATTTAATGTTAATTCTCCGGAGAAAAACTTGCCGTATTTACCTTCAGGACAAAAAGGCATTAGATTGTCTATATATGGTTGCAACGTTTCATCGTTTTGCCTTGATAGCCAATTATATATATCTATTAGTTCAAAATCTTTGCATTCGTCTTGTACTGCATATAAAGCAGTTATCATATATAATCTAAAATGTTCGTTTAAATCTTTATCTGTATTTTCAGATGTAACTCCTATAGCGTATAAAAAATTTATTAAATAATCCTTGTATTCCATAAAGTCATCTTCGGTCTTAATTATAGAAAAAGGATTAACGGAAAACGTGCTTTTAGAATTGATGCTTATGTAATTTCCGCCCAAATTCTCTACTAATCTAATATGTTTTTTATTGCTATCAAAAATAAATATTTTAGTATCTCCATTGTGTAAATAATCCATAACCATATTGTCAATTAACGTATTTTTACCCTGTCCGCCTAAAATATATCCGTTATAACTGGCATTAGATTTAAACAAATCCAACGTAAAAGATGATTTAAACATTGCCGCCTCCTTTTATATTATTAATCAATTAAATTGTCTTTTGAAAACTCTTTTAACGCCTGCTGTATCTTGATTTTATTTATTTTCTCTTTTTCGACAGGGTCTATATTTTTATCTTTCTCGACATAATTATTAATATAAGTTTTATCTTTTGACTTTTCTATATTTTTAAAATTACCAATAAAACTTTCTTTTTTCGACATAATAACCCCCTATTTTAATGAATTAAGATAATATGCAACATATTTAACCTGCTTATTTGTTAAAATTTGCGAACAGTATGGATCCATTCTGCAACTTCTAATTGCCTTTTCCGTCTGTTTAATCGAAAGATGTTTATTTCCCCAGCCGGCAAGAGTTGCTATATTGTCGATTCTTTTACCTTTAACAAAGCTATGACATCTTATACAACCGCTTTGAATTACTATTTGCTTGCCCTTTTCTATATTGTCATTAGTAAAAGCGTGAGCTTTTTTCGAAAAAATAAAATAAGCAAATATAGCAAGGCAAATAAATAATAGAATTAAAAACACTCTTTTGTTTTTTGCGTTAATATTATTATTTCGCCGTTTTATCAAAATATTTGCACTGTAGGGATATAATGTTTCGGTCTTATTTGATTTTAAAAACATCTTTATTCTCCTCTATAACTTTTATAGCGAATTTAGTTATCATCGGGTCAAATTGCGTTCCCGCATTTTTCTTTAATTCCTGAACGGCATATTCGACGGGTTTCGGTTCCTTATAAGACCTTTTTGTTAATATTGCGTCTATCGCATCTACTATGCTTATAATTCTTGCGCCGAACGGAATATCGTCGCCGCTTATTTTCTCCGGATAACCCGAACCGTCGAATTTTTCGTGGTGATAAAGTATGTAGTCCGAGATATGCGAAAAAATGCTTAGATTTTTAAGCATATCGAAGCCTATTACAGGGTGCTTTTTGATTTCGTCAAATTCTTCGTCCGTCAATTTCGACGGTTTTAATAAAATAGCGTCGCTTATGCCGATTTTTCCTATATCGTGCAGTTTCGCCGCTAAAACTATTTTTTTAATTTCAACAGGCGGAAGTTTTAACTCTCTGCCTATTTCCCTTGCAAGAAAAGAAAGTCTGTTGGAATGCTCTTTTGTATAGGCGTCCCTTGCGCCTAATGCCATAAGAAATACCTCTACGAATTGATTTTGAATCTCTGAATATTCCATATTATTCTTTTGAAAATTTTCTATATAATTAATTAAACTCGAAAAATACCGAATTTCTTTTTCGTTATAAACATTTCTATTGATAGCAAACATAACGGACTACCTCACACTTACGTTGATAGCATTTAGAAAGCGCAGCAGTCCTGCTCCGTAAACGTAGTAAATACGTAATTGCCACCTAATGCAGGCAAATCTTTCAACATAGACCAAACTATACCGGTCTGTCCTATAGGTTGAACAACCGGCTCCGGCACCGGCATTGATAAATCGTATCTTACTGCAGATTGTATCCATATAGGATCCGGATAATCTTGGCATACGCCCATATAAGTAGGCGGTCCGACAGTACCGAACTGGTCTAAATACTCGTGCATTAAAAACTGCGTTTTAGCCGCAATACCCGCCGCATTTTGAACGGGGTCGTTTGAACCCCCTATGTCTCCGTCGATAGGAAATACTCCGCCCCAAGAACCCATACACCAAAACATAGGGTCTAACGGTTGATAAGTTTGAGCAGCGACAGAATCCGCAGTGCAGGACATCTGAGCTATGGGATTTGCGAAAAGGACGGCTTCAGGACTTCCAAAAGTAGCCAATATATCGGACTGCCACATAGGGTCGGGCTCTGATATAAAAGGTATATTAATATTAGAACCATATGGCGACTGTAAACAGATTATATCTTGCGCTATGCCTAAAATATTTAGTATAGGAAAATTATAATAATGCGACTGATAAAACGAATAATGCTTCGGATGTTTAGACTGGTCGCCGTAGCCGTAAACTCCGGTAGGATTAGGAATCGCTACTCCAAACGCCTGAAAACAAAAAGGCTCCTGAACTACTTCGGTTATATGCGCCGGCTGCCACATAGAAAAAGTTATTCCTGGGATAGGCGGCGCTGGCGGCGGCAATCTCTGGCAAAGACAAACGGGCGGTAAATAATCCTGAGCATCCGGTATGCCGGGGACTACAGTTACTCCTCCTACCCTTATCGGAAATATTCCCGCCCAATCGACTGACGTAAAAATACCGGCGGGCGGTTCGGTAAAGATAGTATCACCTATTTTGCAAACTCCGGCGTAAGATTTTAAGCTGAAGCCGAAAAGTATAAAAAAGGATAATAATATAATTTTTACATATTTACGCATATAATCTACCTATTTATAATCAGGATTTAATAACCCTGATTCTTTTAACGCTTTATTGTTTTTTTTATGTTTTTTAATATTTTTAATGGCTTTATAAACCGCATTTTTGCCGTATTGCTTAACGTAAATCGTAGTTCCTTTCTGCCATATTACGCTTGGGACGGCTTTTAATTTAAACCTTTGTTGTAACTGTTTCATATAAAAATAAACAGGAATGCCGAGTTTTTTTTCAAGTTTATAATAGTCGCCTTTGGTTATTAAAAGCATTACCGCTATGTTGTTTTTAAATTTGGAATGCTTAAACCACTCTATTTGCTTTTTAGAATCTCCGTTTATTACGACTAAGAAATTCGGTAAAAATATATAATTAGTAATTTTGTATTTAAAGCCTTTAGGATAAATTATGTTGCCTTTAGAATCTCTTATATTAAACTTTAAAGTATAGTACATAGACGGCTCAAAAACTTTACTATTCAACGCAGTAGGCAATGAAACTTCCTGATTGTAAGGCTGGTAGTTTTCTACCTGCCTTTTTATATGAGAGCGTTTTATAACTTCCTGCCAATTAATTTTTTTAGCTTTATTTTTTATAACAGACAGTAGATTTTTTTCCCTGAACCTGTAAGTTTTACCGTAAACGCCTAAATTTATCGTTTCGCCTTGTGCGCCCTTTATAAGATTAACTATAATAAGCGCTACTATAAAAGCAAAAAAAATAACGGTTACAATTAAATTTAGAGTAAAAACCGTTTTTTTTACGACCTTACCTGCTTTTTTAGCTTTTTCTTTAATATTTATTTCCATAATTAAGTTTGTGTTTTACGAAAGCTTCGTAATCGTAGAGTATATTTTGTTTTATTTTAACCTGTGTCCTTAATCCTATAGTAACGGGATAATGCGATAATTTACCGTCTGAATGCTTATAAATCATTACTATTTCCGGTAATTTTATAATGCCCATCCTCTTAACTTCGTTAGGGTGATTTTCGGCATTAACTTTCGTATAGAAAAAACCGTATTCGTTGGCTACGATTTTTAACTGCAATAATTCTTGCAACGAATATGGGTCGCTTGGATTATAAAATAAAACAAGTCCCATTCGTTTTCTTAATTTTTTATAAATTTCTATTTTTTTATTGTGATTAATCTGATACGAAATAATATTCCTATATTGCGAAGAACCGCCTACGTGAGTATTCATATAATTCAAAGACGGATATTTAGTCATAACGTAACGCCACATATAAGCATACTGCCTTGCCCTGTCGCCGGCTACGGACTGAATTTTTATATAATTATAAACATTTTGCTCCGTAGGATAAGAAATAGATTCATATTTAAATTTTTTTAAAAGTTTTTTAAATTGCAGAGCCGGCATAGCCATTAACGTTTTTGTAGTCGGAAGTTTTAAGGTTTTCTTTATTTTATTCTTATTTTTATTTTTTTTAGGCTTCCGTTGATACCAAAACCATCCCTTGCCTTTATTCCCGTTAAAATAACCGTTACCCATAGAAAAAAAAGAATAAGCGTTAACGGGCGTAAACAAAAATAAAACGATAAATAGAATTAATATATTAATTGTTTTTCTAAAGTTAGGGAATTGCGTCGTATGGTTGTTCATAGTAAAAAAATATCACTTTAATAAATTTATGTCAATACAAAAATTAATAAAAAAGATAATCAAAACAATACTAAATTTTTAGTTTGCCGAACAAATCAAAGAACTTCCCGCTTTGTCTAATACCTGAAGTTCTACCATAGCCGGAGCGAAGTTATTGTTATTAATATTACTTGCGGCTGTGCAGTCGGTTTGTATCGTATAGCCTTTTGGTACGGGACAATTCCAAGACGGATTATTAATCGTCCCAGTATTCGTGCAGTTTAAAGTTTCCGTATTAGTAGTGGTATCCGACGTAGGCGTATTCTGCGTAGCGGTAGTAGCCTGAACGGAACTTGAAACAGATGCGTTCGTCGTCGTTTGCTGGACTACGCATTCTTGCTGCGTGGCGTTATTTACCGTATTATTAATAGAAATATTGTTATGCTGGTTACCGTTTACGCCAGTATAGCTAAAAGCGGTATTGTTAGAGTTCATAGACGCAGAACCCGTAACGGCGGTTTCCTGT
>SHMQ01000057.1 GCA_008534395.1 Candidatus Acidulodesulfobacterium acidiphilum | reverse complement strand
GGTTTTAAATGCGGCGGACAGTTTGAGATTAAGACTTCTATTTCTTCTTTGGTCAGATACCTTAGGATTTTATTTGTGCCGGTTAGGTTTTTAACCCTTCTTACCCTTTGCAAAGCGCTTTCGTCGATCATTTCCCAATCTAACGCTTTCGTAAACATATGCTTAAATACCGAAAACGTTTTATTGATATAGGATTTTTGATACCCCTTTGCGATTAATTCGCTTTGCAGCTTTTCTATATCGTAGATTTTAATATCGTCTAAATATTTAAACCTGTTTATAAAAAAGCAATTTATAGCGGATTTTTTATTGCCGTACGATACCTGTTTTCCGTAAACCCACGCCAAATATTTTTCCGCAAGCTCCGCAAAGGTGAATCTGTCTTCCTTTGCCTTAGGTTCGACATTTTTAATCGTTTTTCCGTTTACGATTTCAAAATACCTGTTTGCGTAAACCGCTTCGGCTTGTTTTTTGTTTTTGGACTTCGTGGACTCCCGGTATCTTTTGCCGTTTGCGATTATATCCATCCAGTAAAATTCCGACCCTTTTCGTCTGAAGATGCCCATGTTTAATTACACCTCCTTTTCATGGGCACTCCGCCTTTAAGGTTATTATACCCAACAATTGATTTTTTTTCATTAGAATTTACCCATTCGGTTATTTTTTCTTCGTCGAACCTTAAGCTTCCGTTAAGTTTAAAGCAGGGGATAGACCCGTATTCAGCCCACTGGTAAAGCGTCTTCGGGCTTACGCATAACAAATCCGCAACATCTTTAACCGTTAAGAGTTTTTTCATTTATTTATTTTAGGCTCCCTTAAATCCATAAAATTTATTTGTTAATCTTTTTGTAAATTCTATTTAGATAAGTAAAATTTACTTCAATATGATATTTTTCCTTTATGTATTCCGCTAGTTCCCTAAAACTCAGCCCCTTTTTTTCTTTAATTTTATATATTTTGGGCATTAACCTAATGAGCCTATTTTCCTTCAATGCCGGTTTTCTTTTGTTTTTAAGTTTTTTAATCCTTTTTTGAAAAATACCGATAGCTTTGTAGTCGCTGTTAGTTAGGATTCGCCCAGTCGTCCGCTTAGATTGCGCTTCAAGTTCGAGCAGGTTTATAATTTTAGCTAAAGCGGCATTAAGTTTATCGTTAAAATTATCTATATCGATGTTTAAGAGATTTGCCGTTAAGTTAAATGTTTCCTGAAGTATTCTGAATTTGTCTTTGCGGCGATTTAATAAAATTTGCAATTTTTCCGTATCAATCATTTTGAGTAAACCCCCTCTATAATTTCATTTCTGTTGTGTCCGAGTTGCAAGCTTGTTAAATGAACGGCTTCGACATGCGAAAACCCTTTCATTTCAAATTCTTTTATGCAATTTATTGCATAGTTATGCCTTAATGCGTGAATTGACCCGGTATCCCCTAATACCTTGCGGATTTCATAATTTATCTTACTCCCAGTAACGGCATCGCCGAATTTTTCTATATTATTTTCTTTTAAAAATATTTTAATATCGGTAATTAAAGACTTGTCAGCGATTTCGGATATTGTCCTATCCTTGCCGCCCTTTCCGCCGTAAACGTTGATATTATTGTTAGTAATGCTATCTGGCTTTAAACCTAATTTTAAGATTTCTGATTTACGCAAGCCGGCGTTTAAAGCGCACCTAACGGCAAGATTTACGGCTTTGTTTTCCATGTTTAGAAGTTTATCTACAGTTGCTTTATTGTAAGCCCGGACATCCGCGTGTCGCAAAGATTTATGGCTATCCTTAAAGGTTTCGTTGAGTTTAAAGTCGTAAGTTTTGCCAAGATTATGGCTCTGGGAGTACTTATTTAGAGCTACTTCAAACTTATTCAGCGCGGCTTTATCGCCCTGAAAAGTACCATGTGCATTGTCATCGGCTATCCGGCTTTCTAGATATGCTATAACGGCCGGAGCATCGGTTTTGGTTAGATCTTTGAGTTTTAAATTTTCTTTTGCCCAATCGCCAAATTTAACGACATCATCCCTGTATGTGTCATTCGTTCGATAGCCATAGATACCCGTTTCTTTTGCAATACCAGCCGAACCATGCGCCCCATTTTGCCGTGCTAAATTTTTAGCGGCGTATTTTGAATTTCCGATTTCTTTTATCTCTTTAAAAATTTCCGTAACTTGCCACTTTACGCTACCTTTCATAATACAAAATCTCCTATTTAAATATATTTTAGATAAAGCTGTCGCATACATAAGTTTAGAACAGAAACTTTTTAGAAAGGTGTTTGTCCTTTTGTTTATTTTTCTTAAATTAATTAAGAAAAGCGCATAAACAAAGCGTTAAGATTTTCTTGTTTGAATAAAATCGGAATGGTTTGTTGCAAAAAAGCTCCGACGGGCTAAATTAGCGGCGATAAAATCTTTGAAAAGCCTAAAATAATGGGATTGTTTGAAACAGGAATGAACCGCATAACTGGGTATGCAGTTTTATTATATATTTTTTAGATAAGAAGTTTCCCGGCAATACGGGCGTTTTAGTGCCGCAAATCTTTCTCTCCGCCTTTAAGGCGGGGGTGTGTAAAATAGATTAGCGTGATTTGCGTTAGGGGGCGGTAAATTGAATAAAACAAAGAAATGCTATGACCGCCAAAAAGTAAAATCCTAAAAAAATAAAAATATCCCTATACCTGAAAACAGGTGTTAAATAAATTTAAAATTTTAAGGATTTTATTAATGTTTTATTATTTAAAGAATTATAGATTATCCGTAAAAGCGGATATTATAATAAAATAAATAATAATTTCTAATAGGATTTAAATAATAATAAATAATTTTTAATATTATTTAAATTTAGGATTTTTGGACAAAATTGTCCGTAGAATGGATAAAATAGATAATTATTAAAGGCAATTATCTAACGGCGGTGTCTACTTTAAAATAATAATTTTAAAACTCAACCGCGTGGATAAATCTTCGGGGATAAATTTTCAGTGGTATCCCTTTTGTTGATTTTAAGTTTTGAATTTAAAATCTTTTCGCTTTTTGTTATAATTTCCGGTTTTAAGCTAATCAGCAAGTTGTTTAATCTAAAAAGCTCTTGCTGAACACACCCCCAAAAATACTACTTGAAAAAGGTAAACAAAATGTGTGCATAACCGGCAGTGCTTTCGTTTTTCTCTTAAGAGAGATACCGTAAACGAAGCATGAAAGATATTTCTAATTAATTGATTTTATTTTCTCATATTTTTAAATTCTATGTCAAGACTTTTTATTAATTTGCCTAAAAAAACTTTCCGCTTCGGATAAGGCTATCACGCGCGATAAATTATCTCCTTTCACAAATTCTTTTCTATAAAGCGTTTCCGTATGCTGTATGGGTTTATGATTCGTTTCGTAAACCCATACAAAACTATCCGTAACCAATACAGTTATTTTATGACTTACGACTTTTCCCGTCTTGCCGTCTTTAAATATTTCCGTCAACTTCTTGCCGGAACGTTCCTGTTTCGCTTTTATTTTAGGCTTAGATAAAAATATACGGACAAAACCTTTGTCGAAATGACGGACAACGCTTTTAACGAAAAATGGATATTTTTTAAAAGTTTCGTAATAACCTTCCGATAACGGCAAATATGCGATTTTACCCACCCCTATATCAACAATGTAGAACTCGTCCGTTTTAGATACTATCATACCCCTAATGTGTTTAGAAATTAAATAATTATATTTAACCCAATCCTTTGAAGTGCTTAATTTATTGGCTTCTTTGTTAATCTCCAAAACTATCTCTTTAAGAGAAATGCTGTCTCTCAAATTGCTTATATACTCATTTTTCAGGTTAATAACTTTTAAAAATATCTTATGCCTGATATTTCTCACGTCCTTAAGCGACGATATAAGTATCTTTTCATCATCGTTTTCGGCGTATAAATCATAGGAATCATCAAATACAACCCTGTATTTGCCGTAAAAAACGTTTTCCATCGCTTTTTCTATAATAAATATAGCCTCTGGCATACTTAATCCATTCGTTGACGATATTGTCCGAATTATGTTTTTAATATCCTGAAACCGTTCCATAAAAATTATTCATTAAATAAGTTAATTTATTCATGATATATGTTTTAGCATATATTATTGAACGTTGCAAACTTATAGCCAAGTTAAAAATAATCCGGCAACTTTTTTCCTGTCGGCGCAAATCCTTCTTTAACTTTTTATTTAAAACAGGTTTTGTCGTTAGCTCTCTGTTTGTATTTTTTCGCTAAAGCTCAAAAATACAAACAGAGAGCGGGTTTGCGGATATATTGCAGAATTAATTAATTTTGTAATCCGCAACAATTTAAACAACGATGTTGAGGTTTGTTTCTTGCTTCGTTTTATTTTGGTTTCCAAACCGGCAAGCGGTTTGAAAACCAAGCCTTGCGGCAAAATTAAACTACGGCGAAACAAACATTTAAAAGCATTGTATCGGGCTTCCGCCCGAACCTGACAAGCGTATGCACGCTTGACCGCAGGGGGTTATAGAGGCGTTAACCGAACGTTAATGGTTATTTCCGGCAGTGTTCACACTTCATACATTATTTTATTAAACAAAAACATCCCGACCAAGTCAAACGCAGTCGAGAGTGCGAATATGGAGGCGGGCGCTTATAAAAGTGAAGCTTTTATGTCCGCCAGAGTGATTAAATCTGACTTTAATTTTAGTTTTGGGAAATCCAGTTTATTTATAAAAATTTATAAATAATGATATAATTAATCTATGGAAAATAAAAATTATATATTAAATACCGCAAAACTAATAATTACTGAAGAAGTCGAAAAAGCTGGATATAAAACCGAAGCAATTTATCTTTTCGGTTCCCGTGCAAGAGGTGACTATAAAGAGGATAGCGATTGGGACTTTTATGTCGTCGTAGATAAAAATATGGAAAGAGATACAAAAATAAGAGTATCCGGAGATATTAGAAGGGGACTGAGAAATAAATTAAGAATATCGAGCGATATACTTATTCAGCCTCTTAATATCGTAAACGAAAGAAAAAAACAATCCGGTTATGTAGCATATTTTGCATTAAAAGAAGGCTTAGCCGTATGAATGACGAATTAGTAAATCTCTGGATAATTAAAGCAGACCATGATCTGAAAACGGCTAAAGATGAAATAACCGCAAACGATCCCGCTACCGACACCGTCTGTTTTCACGCCCAGCAGTGCGTTGAAAAATATTTAAAAGCATATCTTGTTTTCAACGGTATAGAAATAATAAAATCTTTAAAAACTCACGATATTAGCGAATTAATCGATTACTGCAAGGATATAGATAAAGATTTTGAACAACTAATATCGGATAACGATGCCGATAGATTAACAAATTATTCTATCGAAGCGAGATATCCGGACGACTTTTATCTACCGTCCGTTGAAGAAAGCAATCAAGCGATATATATTGCAGAGAATGTAAAAGAATTTGTTAAAGTTAAAATTAAATAATGTTTTACCTCCCTCGCTAATTGATTAGAATAAAAATAATACGTAACAATTTACCCGGTTATTTTTTCATAAATCGTTTCAGAAGCAAAATTCTGGCAAACTCAGGCGAGAGTGAGAGAATAAATAAATAAATCTTGTATAATATACATAATATAATTTAATATACATATTTATTTAAGACGTTAGGGCGGGAGGGCGGGGATAATTAGGCCGCCGAAAATAATTAAAGCAGATTAAAATCTTACTTA
>SHMQ01000056.1 GCA_008534395.1 Candidatus Acidulodesulfobacterium acidiphilum | reverse complement strand
CACTGCTATTAAAGGCGCTTTACAAAATTTATAAAAAATTATAAAATCATACAACTATGGATTATAAAAAAGCAGGCGTAGATATAGAGGCGGGAAAAAAAGCCGTCGACGATATAACCTCAATAGTTAAAAGCACTTATACCAAGGGCGTCATAGATAATTTTGGATTATTCGGCTCTCTTTTTTCGATAGGGGAACTTAATTATAAGAATCCGGTTTTAGTTTCAGGAACGGACGGCGTAGGCACGAAGCTTAAAATAGCTTTTGCGGCAAATAAACACGATACGGTCGGCATAGATTTAGTCGCTATGAGCGTCAACGACATTGCATGTTTAGGAGCTAAACCGCTTTTTTTCTTAGATTATATATCCACCTCCAATTTAAATCCGGGAATTATTAAAGAAATAGTTTCGGGTATAGCTTTCGGGTGCAAAGAGGCTAAATGCTCTCTTCTCGGCGGCGAAATGGCTGAAATGCCTTCTTTTTATCAGTCCGGCGATTACGATTTGGCGGGTTTTGCGGTCGGGATAGTCGAAAAAGACGAAATTATAGACGGGAAGGAAATTAAAGAAGGTGACGGCGTTATAGGCATAGCTTCCAGCGGACTGCATTCCAACGGCTACTCGCTTGCAAGAAAGATAGTATTCGAGATGATGGGTTTGAGCATAAACGACCGTCTGCTTAAAGACGGGAGAACCGTTAAAGATGCCCTATTGGAACCGACTATTATTTATTCGGAACTTATAAGCGCGCTCAAAGGAAAATTCAAAATTAAAGGAATTGCCCACATAACCGGAGGCGGTATAACAGAAAATTTAGCCAGGATACTTCCGCAAGCAGTTTCTGCAGAAATTGACGGAAATTCATGGGAAGTACCCGAACTTTTTAAAATATTAAAAGAAGAAGGCGGCATAAGCGGCGACGAGTTTTACAGGGTTTTTAATGCCGGAATAGGCATGATTGTAATCACAGAAGCGAAGGATGCCCAAGATATCGTAAAATTTATTAATAACGAAGTTTTTTATTCAGGCGGTAAAAATTTTAGTTCGTTTAATATAGGTTATATATGCAGTAATAAAAGTCGTAACGGTCAACCGTCGGTCAGCATTAAATAACTTAATGTTCTACAAATATTTTACAATATCATCTAATATAATAAACCGTAATAATAAAAATAGTATAAATAAATAATGCAAAAGAAAATAAATTGCATAATTCTCGCTTCAGGAAACGGTTCTAACGCTTTAAATTTAATACGCATATTTCACATCGATACCAAAGAGCATAAAAATGCCGCCTGCAGTATAAATATATCGGCGGTCGTTTCAAACATAGAAAACGCACCTGTTATTGAAAAAGTCAGGCTTGCCGCACCCGATATCCCAGTTTTTTTTCTTCCTTACGCTTCGTTTTCGGAAAGGGAATATTTTGAAAAAGAGCTTGAAAGCATTATACGAAAATATAATATAAACTGTATAATTCTTGCAGGTTTTATGAAAATACTATCCAAAGAATTCGTTTCTAAATTTCATAAAAAAATAATAAATATACATCCTTCCCTGTTACCTGCTTTTAAAGGAAAAGATGCCATAAAAAGCGCATTCGATTACGGAGTAAAATATACGGGTGTTACCGTGCATTACGTAACTCCAGAAGTAGATGCAGGTCCTATTATCTGCCAGGAAGTCGTTAAGATCGAAGAAACCGATACCGTTGAATCTTTAGAGTTAAAAATTCACGATACCGAACATAAAATTTATCCTGCTGCGTTAAAAAAAATATTTGTATAAAATATTTGAAATAAATTGAAACAGTTTACTATAAGCCGCGAAAATATTTTTAATAAACTCAAGTTTGTTTCCTATGTAGGTATTTTTGCGAATATTATTTTAACTTTAGCAAAATTTTACTTCGGCATTGCCGGACATTCCGAGGCGTTGGTCGCCGACGGCTTTAATTCGCTTTCCGATATTTTTGCCGGACTGGTAGTTTACATATCTTTTAAAATATCCAACAAACCCCAGGACAAAGAGCATCCATACGGACATGCAAAAGCCGAAATGATAGCTACTTTTTTAGTGGCGTTAATCTTAATACTTTTCGGACTCTCTATTATAGCGGTGTCGTCCTTTAAATTATATTTCCGCTATTACGAGCGTCCGGCGTTCGATACTTTAATCGTTGCATCGGCTACTATAATTATAAAAGAAATTCTTTATAGATGGACTTTAAGGTGGGGCAGGCTTTTAAAATCTACGGGTTTGATTGCAACGGCATATGACCACAGAAGCGACGTCGTAGTGTCTACCGCCGTAGTAATAGGGATTATTTTTGCTATAAAAGGCTATTACTATATGGACCCCATAGCAGGAATAGTCGTAAGTTTTTTTATATTCCGTCTTGCGGTGAAACTTATAAAAGAATCTATAAGCAATCTTATGGACGAAAGCCCTCCCGCATCCGTGGTCGATAAAATAAAAAACTTAATTGCTTCCGTGAAAGGGGTTGAGCACATTACGAATATTAAGGTAAGAAAGTCCGGTCCTTATTTTTACATAGACGTCGAAATAGAAATTAATCAAAATATGACCGTTAAAATGTCTCACGATATAGCTGAAAGCGTTAAAAGCCGTCTTATGTCGTCGAATATTTATATAAACGACGTTATGGTCCATATAAATCCTTTTGAGAATTGAATATTATATAAATAAAGACAGATTAAATCTGTTTTTTAATATTAATTTTATATTCGTTGACTTTTTTCCGCAGGGTATTTCTGTTAATCCCTAAAAGTTTAGAAACTTTAAGCTGATTAAAATTATATAAATTAAGTATTTCTTCTATAATTATTTTTTCGGTCAATCCCATTATCGATTTATAAACGTCGTTAATTTCGGTATCTTTGACTTTTTCGATGTAATTTTTTATTTTTCGTTTAATAATATCTTCAAAAGGGTCGATTTCCGTTTTTTTGTCTTTTAAATTATTTTCGCCGTTATTCAATATTTCTATAAAATCATCTGAATTTAATACCGCAGAAGGCGACATAACCATGCATCTTCTGATTGCGTTTTCGAGTTCTCTTATGTTTCCTGGAAAATTATAAGACTGAAGCAAAGAAAGCGCATCGCTGCCCAGTTGCTTTTCCGGCATATTCAGCTCCTGAGAAAACTTTTTTATAAAAAAGTCGGCTAAAATAGGTATGTCGGATTTCCGTTCTCTTAAAGGCGGCAGGGTAATTTCTATAACGTTAAGCCGGTAGTATAAATCTTCCCTGAATTTTGCGTTTTTAACCATAGACTTAAGATTTTTATTTGTAGCGGCAATAATTCTGACGTCTATTTTAACAGGTTTATTAGAACCGACCGGCTCAATTTCTTTTTCCTGTATGGCGCGTAAAAGCTTAGCCTGAAGATTAAGCGGCATATCCCCTATTTCGTCTAAAAAGATAGTGCCGCCGTTTGCGCTTATAAACTTCCCCTCTTTTTTTTCGTTTGCGCCTGTATATGAACCCTTTTCGTGACCAAACAGTTCGGATTCTAGAAGTTCCGAGGGAATTGAGGGAGTGTTTACGACGATAAAAGGTTTATCGCTTCTTACGCTGTTTAAATGTATCGCTCTTGCTATAAGTTCCTTACCCGTACCGGATTCTCCCAAAATTAATACGGTAATGTTGTTATGCGATAACTTCCCTATGGTTTTAAAGACCTCCTGCATAATTTTAGACTTGCCTACAAGCAGGGTATCAAGAAAATCTTCCGATTTTTCAAATTTTTTATCGGTTAAGCCGTCGTTTTTTTTTATTTTTTCTATTATGCCTAGAATTTCGTCTAATTCAAAAGGCTTCGTTATGTAATCGTATGCACCTTTTTTCATAGCGTCAATAGCGTTTACCATAGTGTTCTGGGCAGTCATAATTATAACGTTCGGTTTATCGTCTAATTTTCTTGTATAAGCCAGAACTTCCATACCGTTAATTTTAGGAATTCTTATATCTAGAAATATAGCAAAATAGCGGTTATTTTTGATATAGGACAGCGCTTCTTCTCCGTCGGAGGCGGTTTCAATTACAAATTCGTCTTCCAGAAGTTTTTTTAATACGTAAACCAAACTTTGCTCGTCATCGACGATTAAGATTTTATGCTTTTTCATAATCTATTATTTATTATTATAAAGTCAGATAAGGTAAGTATCCAGCAATTCGCCCTTATGTACGCCTTCCGCGTCTTCCGGAACGGATATAATGGAATTCATAATACCGAAAACGTTTATCGTAGCGGGCCCCGATTTTTCAAATATTTCTGAATATACGGTTCCGTCTTTATAGAAAGTATTAGCCGGTATAAATTCTCTTCTTTTATTTTTTTTAATATATTCAAATGAAGAAACCGATTTAATTGCGCGCACCCGGCTGTTTATTTTGATATGCCCGTTTATGAAAGGTTTAACGTATACGGCCAAGCAGGTATAAAATGCAACGGGGTTTCCGGGCAGCATAAAAACCGGTATTTTTTTATTTATCAATCCGAAAGAAAAAGGTTTTGCGGGTTTAATAGCCACCTGCCTGAATTTAATTTTAAAACCTGCGGCTTCAAGCGCCTTTTCGGTAAAATCTTTATCGCCGAAAGAAGCTCCTGCTGAAGTTATTATTATTTTACTGGTTTTTACCGCTTGCGTCAGAGAGTTTTCTATTTCTTCCAAATTATCTCTGCATACCGCATTATTAACGACGGTGCAACCGTTTTGCATTAAAAAATTTTCCGCCAATATTCCGTTGGAATTATAAATTTTACCGTATGCAGGTTTTTTGTCGAGACCTATAATCTCGTTTCCGGTGGAAATAACGGAAACACTTATTTTTTCATATACTTTTATCTTCGTTATATTGCATGAGACGAGCAGGGATATATTTTCCGGAGTCAGTCTGGTATTTTTTTTTAAAATTACGTCGCCTTTTTTGATAACTTCGCCACGGCTTCTTACATTTTTACCGGATTTCACTGGAGAACTTACTATAAGGTTATTGTTTTCTACTACGGCATCTTCAATAGGTATTACGGCATCTAAAGTTTTCGGCATATATCCGCCCGTCATTATGCGGACGGCAAAGTTTTCGCCGTCCGATTTTTTATATTTATAACTAACGGAGGCATCCCCTGCATATACGACTTTTTTGTATATAGTTAATTTTAATTGCGATGAATTAAGTTTTTTCGTCAGATATGTATTAACGGCATACCCGTCCATTGCGGAATTGTCGCACGCCGGATAATCGACTTCCGATATAACGTCGTCGTATAAAACCCTGTCTATCGCGTTTACGACGGATATTTTTTCGGCTTTTAAAGATGCAGACGTATTTATTGAATTTATAATGTTTAAAGATTCATCGAAAGATATCATTTATTTGGTTATCTTAAGCAATTCGCCCGGATATATAGAATTTGGATTTTTTATGTTGTTTTCAGCCATTATATTTTTTACGTTGTCGTGAAATTTTGCGGAAATACCGTAAAGCGAATCGCCGAATTTTACCCTGTAGTATAAAAAGCCGCTATTCGTTCTTTTTGACCCATAGTTATTGCCGCCGCTCTTAATATAAGAATATCTTACGCTGTTATTCGAGCCGCCTTTTAAAAATATTTTTTCTCCCGTATGTATATCGTTTCCGTTAATCCGGTTTATGTCTTTAATATAATTTATAGATACGTTAAATTTTTGCGATATGCTCCATAAAGTCATTCCCGGCTTAACGATAATATATGATAAAGTTGCATCGCCGAAAGTGTTTTGGGCGATAGTTTTTTGAGGACCTTTTCCACCCGGTATTGTTATTTTTTCCCCTACTTTCAGTATAGAATAGCCGTTAAGCCCGTTGTACCTCTCTATTGCCGCAAGAGACGCTCCGTACTTGGAAGCGATTCCCATAAGCGTATCGCCGGGTTCTACCGTATA
>SHMQ01000055.1 GCA_008534395.1 Candidatus Acidulodesulfobacterium acidiphilum | reverse complement strand
GCAGTTTCTCCGTTTTCCCGCACTTTTCATCCCTTTTTATAAATGTGCCGTTTATTGCGCAATATTTTGTAATATTATATAATACTATGGGGATAGAATTCAATGTTGCGATAGGACCCAAAATTGCTGATAGAAAATTATTTTTCTGGATGAGCCGTCTAAATACCGACGGCTTTAAACCGTACCCGCCTGTGCGGGAATGACAATTAAGGAGAAAAAAGGGTCAGATTTATTTTTCGGATACGAAAAGCAGCAATTAACTATAGAAGGGGAAAATAGAAAAAGGTGTCAGATTTTGTTTTACGCATACGAAGAAAAGCAGCAATTAACTATCAAGGTGTTGCGTAAAATTAATCTGACACCTTTTTCGGAAAAAAACAACACAATAATAAAGGTAAATTAAAATTATGAAAGAATCGGTAGTGCTTCTCGGTCACGGTTCGAGAAGAAGCGATGCAAACGATATTTTAAGAAATATGACCGATATAATAAGGTCTAAAGTGCCATTCGAGGATGTTAAAATAGAATGCGCATATTTAGAATTTGCGGAACCCAACATAAACGATATACTGGAAAAATTGGCGGAAGAAAATTTTGATTCGATATACGTAATACCTTATTTCCTGTATTCCGGAAACCACGTTTCGAGAGATATTCCTGAAATATTAAGAAAATACGGCGAAAAATACCCCGAAATCAATTTTAAACTCGGCGATTATCTGGGAGTGGACGAAAGAATCGCCGACCTCGTCGCAGAAAAAATTGCCGCCGTTAAACCTTTATAGATATTATAAGCCTGCATTATACGGCAGACGCAGACGAAATATCCGCCTTATTTTATGAAAGATTATAAATTTAATAACCCTGCACGACGAAATCCGGCATATAGAGATATCGGCGGATTATACGATATCTACTTAAGGTCTGAACGCAACCGTCTTGCAAATTTAAACAGGGCAAACGCCTATTTAAAAGCAGTAATGGTTTTCCCGAATTACTACGGCGTAGCAATGTCTAATCTCGGTTTTTTAAGGGCGTACGAACTTATAAACCGTTCCGGCTTTATGTCCTGCGACAGAGCTTTTATGCAGGACGATTTATCGAAGGGCGTTATATCTCTTGAAACAAGGCGGAGACTCAAAGATTACGATTTTATTTTTTTTTCTTTAAGCTACGAAAACGATTTCGTAAATATACTTTCTATCTTATCCGCAGAAAAAATACCGTTCTTGTCTAAAGACAGAAACGAAAATTTTCCGCTTATTATGGCTGGCGGAGTTATTGCGTTTTTAAATCCGGAACCTGTCGCGCCTATTTTCGACCTAATGTTTATAGGCGAAGCGGAGGCAATATTTCCGGATTTTTTTGAAAAAATTAAATCTAAAAATAAACCCGATAAATATGAAATTATAAATTCTTCTGCCGGAATTAAAGGAATATACGTTCCTTCGGAATACGATTTTATTTTCGATCCAAAAAACCCTTATATTTTAAACGAAATTAAAATAGCAAACGGTTTTCCTAAAAGAGTCGCAAGGCGTTGGACGGACGAAAACCTTTCGTTTTCTTCATCGGTTATTACCACGGAATTTTCTGAATTAAGCAATATAAATATGATAGAAATCGAAAGGGGGTGCAAAAGAGGATGCAGATTTTGCAGCGCCGGTTTCATTTATCTGCCTTTAAGAGAATCTACAATAGACGCCGTAAACGAGGCGATATCCGCTACCGGCGAAAACGAGAAAGCCGGGTTCGTCGGATTCGGGACTATGGACGGTAAAAATATTGCTAAAATTATGCGCTTTTCTTTAGATTCCGGCAGAAATTTTTCCCTGTCGTCCGTCAGATTCGACTGCTTAGACGAAAATAATCTGGATATGATCAAAGAATCCGGAATAAAAACGGTGACTATAGGAATAGAAACCGGTTCGGAACGGCTAAAAAAAATGTTAAATAAAGTTCTAAGCAACGAAAATATAATAACGTCCGTCGGCGATATCGTTAAAAGAGGCATAACCGGAATAAAACTATATTTTATGTTCGGACTGCCGTATGAAAACAAAGACGATATGGACGATACGGTTAAATTAGTGAAAACAATACTTAAAGAATTTATATCGGCATCTAAGGCGAATAAAAGAATAGGCAAACTAACGGCTTCGTTCAGCCCTTTCGTGCCTAAAGCATGGACGCCGCTGCAGTGGGAAAATTTTGAAGATTTAAAAATTCTTAGAAAAAAAGCATCTTACATTGCTAACGGTCTTAGGAACATGCCTAATCTCGACGTAAATATAAACTCTTTAAACGCCGCGTTTACCGAGGCTTTTTTTGCGAGAGGTTCAAGACTTTCTACCGATATTTTGGTATATTCTTTTCTTAATAAAACAAGCATTAAAAAAGCCGCGGAAGACAAAGGCTTGCGTATGGACGGATTTATCAGGAAAATAGGCACGGGCGAACTTCTTCCCTGGGATATAATAGACCAGGGCGTTACGAAACGATACCTGCTGGAAGAATATAAAAGAGCGCTTAACCTTAAAACTACGCCTCAGTGTTTCGAGGGCTGTAAGAGATGCGGGGTTTGCGCATGATAATCGTCTAAGAACGTTTTTTCCTTTTCAAGCAGTTTTTCGTATTCCGCCATTATTTTTTTTGCATGTTCGGTTAAAACAGAACCGCCGCCGTATCTTCCGCCTATTTTTTTATCGACGAGTTCGAATCCGAATCTCTTTTCCATAAGATTTATGAAACTCCATGCTTTTTTATAAGAATATCCGAGTTCTTTTGCCGCTGAAGATATCGAACCCGAAGTTCCTATTTTTTTTAAAAGCATAAACCTGCCCATTCCGAAGACCGGCTCGCCGTTTTTTTCAAGCCAGATTTTTGCTTTTATATCATAATCAACAAAACCGCCGGATTTACCGGACTTAGAGTTTGGCATACAATATATATAATATATTATTAAATTAATCCGCCTGCTTTCTCATAAACGTAGGAATATCCCACTGGTCGTCCTCGTAATTGACTTCCTCTTCCACATCGGAAAATCTTTCGATATACGAGGGCGTTTCTTTTATATTTACGACGGTATCGGAAACAGGTTTAACCGGCGGAGTATTATCGTCTTCGGAAAACGGCGCTTTAACGGTCTGGCTTAATCCCTGCGCCTGTTGAGAAGCGGCTCCGCCCTGAACCGAAACTAAAGAGACGGGCTTGGCTTCACCGCCTAAACCAGTAGCTATAACGGTAATCATCATCCTGTCTTCAAGTTCGTCGTTTATAACCGCTCCGAATATTATATTTGCATCAGGATGAGCTTCGGACTTAATCTTTTCTGCGGCCTCGCTTACCTCGGCAATACCCATGTCTTTTCCGCCTGCAATATTTATTAATAGTCCTCTTGCGCCTTCTATTTTTATATCTTCTAAAAGAGGGCTGGAAACGGCTTTCTGCGCAGCTTCCAATGCTCTGTTCTCGCCTTGCGCTACTCCTGTTCCCATAAGAGCCATACCCATTTCCGACATAATCGTTTTAACGTCGGCAAAATCTACGTTTATAAGACCGTGAACGTTTATTAAATCGGATATACCCTTAACCGCCTGAAGAAGAACCTCGTCGACTTTTTTAAAAGCGTCTATCATGGAAGTATTTTTACCGGCGACGGCGAGAAGCCTCTGATTAGGTATGGTAATTACGGTATCGACGGTATTTTTTAATTCCCTCAATCCTTCTTCCGCCTGCTTCATTCTTCTGTTACCTTCAAAAATAAAAGGTTTTGTAACTACGGCAACGGTTAACGCTCCTACTTCTTTGGCTACTTCGGCTATTATCGGCGCTGCGCCCGTTCCGGTACCTCCTCCAAGTCCGGCGGTAATAAAAACCATGTCTGAACCTTCGAGAAGTTCTTTAACCCTTTCCCTGTCTTCCATAGCTGATTTTCTGCCGACTTCCGGATTAGCTCCCGCACCGAGTCCTCTGGTTACCTGTTCTCCAAGCTGAATTTTTATATTGGATAAATTTGCTTTAAGCGCCTGAGCATCGGTATTGGCGACTATGAACTCGGCTCCGGAAAGCCCCGCCGCAATCATTGTGTTAACCGCGTTTCCGCCGCCTCCGCCTACTCCTATAACTTTTATTTTTGCCGCCAATTCGTTGTTCTCGATAAATTCTAACATGATATCCTCCGTCGCTATTTTGTGGCAGTGCCGAAAACTGTCACTGCATTAATATATATATCGTAAAAAAAAATAACAAAGTTTAGAAAAAGTAATCAAGTAAATCGGAAAACCATTTTTTTATTTCGTCTATAAAACTATCCCCTTTTTTATAAGAAAAAGATTTTTTGTTCCGCTTGCCGTTTTTATAAGCATATTTCACGAGACCTACGGCGGTGGAATACACCGAAGAGCTGACTGCGTCCGTCAAACCGCCGACGTTTAAAGGATAGCCTATTCTTACCGGAGCGTTAAAAATTTCTTCGGCAAGTTCCGCCGAACCGTCTATTAACGCCGCGCCTCCGGTAATAACGTAACCGGAAAGAATTTTGCTTTCAAGACCGTTCTTCTCGATATTTTTTCTTATCCAAGTAAAAATTTCCGCCATTCTCTGTTCGATAATATTGCCGAGCAGCTGTCGCGATATAGGTCTAGGCGGTCTGCCGCCGAATCCGGGAATTTCTATTATTTCGTCTTTTCCGGCAAGAGACTCTTTTGCTATTCCGTATCTTATCTTTATTTTTTCTGCTTCCTGAGGTATAGTCGTAGTTCCCTTAGATACGTCGCTCGTAACGCTCTGTCCTCCTTTAGGAATGACGAAAGTATGTATTATATTTCCGCCGTTAAAAATTGCAATGTCGGTCGTTCCGCCGCCTATATCGATAAGCGCCACTCCGAGCTCTTTTTCGTCTTCGGTCAGCACGGCTTCGCTCGACGCTATCTGTTCGAGCACGATTTCGGAAACGTCTATTCCCGCTTTATTGACGCATTTAACTATATTCTGCGCGGCTATGCTTGAAGCGGTAACTATATGTACGGTGGCTTCCAGCCTGAGTCCGCTCATGCCGACGGGATTTTTAACGTCGTCCTGGTCGTCCACGGAAAAACCCTGCGGAATTACATGTATAACCTCATGGTCGATAGGTATGGATATGGTTTTCGCCGCGGACAAAACCCTTTCTACGTCCTGCTGTGCCACTTCCCTGCTTTTGACGGCTACGATTCCCCTGCCGCTGAAACCGCGGATATGGGAACCCGCAATGCCGACCGTGGCGGATTGAATCTGATAGCCAGCCATTAATTCAGCATCTTCTACGGCTTTGGCAATAGAATCTACCGTATTTTCGATATTTACGACTACTCCGTTTTTTAATCCCGTAGAAGTGCTGCTGCCTACGCCTATGATATCCAATGAATCGCCTTTTGCTTCGGCGACTATAGCGCAGACTTTTGTAGTCCCGATATCTAAGCCCACGAAAATGTTATCGTTCTTTTCCAATCTCAACCTCTGTTATATATAAAAAACGCTTAATTATTTAAATATACCGCTGTTAATATGTTCTGCTTTATAACCTGCCGGCAAAACCCTCGAACCTTTATTTACTTTTATAACGGCTTCGTTTTTATATTCCAAATTTATATAATTTTTATATCTAATATGAATTGCGTTAATTTCTAAAAAAAGTTTTTTCAGCGTTTTAAGTTTATTTCTATAATTGCCTATTCCAAACTTTATGCATAATCCTTTGCGCGTATAAAGCGCTATTCCGTCATCCTTCTCTACGTGAATTTCTCCCCTAAGCCCCGAAAGGATGGAATGCGATGAAATTTTTAAAAAAGATAAAGCTTTTTTTAATTTTTTGAAATAAACGCCGGAATTGTCAGTATTCAAACCTGTAATAACGGGGTATCCGTAACCGGAATGTACGCCGGCTTTTCCAATGATGTAACCCGTTTTAGAAACATAGTATAACTTATTCTTATAAACTACCATCGCAAAAATTTTCCTTTTTTTTATGACTATTACTATAGCGTCCGGAAATTTTCTGTAAACCGTAACGTTTTTGACCCATCTGTAAGAAGCCGCCAACCTCGAAAGCTTTTTTAAATTTATATTTATTAAATTTTCGTTTTTAAATAATCCCGACTGCGCAATTATTTTATTTTTTTCTTTATTAGTAATATTTTTTCCTACAATTTCTATTTTTTTTAATTTAAAAACTTTTTTATTTAAAAAAAAATAATTGTAAAATTTATACCCATAATATCCTGAAGCAAATATTATTATAATGACCGCAAAAATATAAAATAATTTGATAAAATATTTTCCAAAACTACTTTTGCTATTTTTACTTATTAAAGTTTTTTTACGTCTTATATTATTTTTATTTTTTTGCAACCGCATCTTCTATTATATTTTCTATTAATTCTATAAAACTCATGCCTTTGCTTTCCGCTATCATAGGTACTAAGCTGAGTTCCGTCATTC
>SHMQ01000054.1 GCA_008534395.1 Candidatus Acidulodesulfobacterium acidiphilum | reverse complement strand
TGCCGGCGCACGCTTACCCGTTCTTTAAAAGATTCAGCCATTTTATAGGTAATTACGGCGGGGCATGGTGGGAGCAGGAAAAGGAATTTGCGGAGTTTAAAGGATCTATAATAATGACCACTAACTGTATTAAAAAGCCTTTGGAAAGTTATAAGAACAGGATTTTTACTACGGATATGGTTGCAATGCCAGGAGTTAAACACATAGCAAATCATGATTTCTCCGAAGCTATTAATACGGCGTTAAATTCGGAAGAAATGCCGGAAAATATAAAAGGCACTATTGACGTTGGTTTTGCCAGACAAACTTTAGTTAATTCTGCAGACGCCATAATTAAAATGGTAGAAGAAGGTAAAATAAAGAAATTCGTCGTTATGGCCGGCTGCGATTCTAACGATAAAGAAAGAGTATATTATTCCGAACTTGCAAGTCGGTTGTCGAATGATTCGGTAATATTGACGGCCGGTTGCGCTAAATACAGATATAACAGGTTGAATTTAGGGGATATAGACGGTCTGCCTAGAGTTATAGACGCGGGTCAGTGTAACGATTCGTATTCGCTTGCTATCGCGGCGCTTAAATTAAAAGAAAAATTAAATTTAAACGACATAAACACCCTGCCTATTTATTACGAAATTGCATGGTATGAGCAAAAAGCGGTTATAGTACTGCTTGCGCTTCTTTATTTAGGAGTTAAAAATATCAGGCTCGGTTATAAACTGCCGGCATTTTTATCTGAGAACGTGGCGGATTTTCTTGTTAAAAATTTTAATATAATGGCTGTTTCTAATGTAGAGGATAGTTTAAAATATATAAACGGAAATAGATAAAGATAAAATAAAAAATTAAAATTAACGGAAGAAAGGAGGTAAAATATTTTTTAGCGCCCTTTCTTCCGTTAAAATTAAATATTTTTTTTAAATAATCAACCCCATTTCTGTTTGTTAATATGTGCAACTATTTCTGCTTTAGACATTTGTCTAAGTTCAAATGCGGCTTTTTTTGCTTTTTGAAACAAAATAAGGCAATTAGGATCAAGATTATCGTTTATTCCGTCTTCGGCAATTTTTAAAACTTTAGTGAGTACATGGGTAAGATCCATATGCAGCTGATTAGTTTTTCTAGAGCGGTCAATTAATTGCTCAACGTCTGCAGCGACTTTTTCAAATTTTTCTTTTGGCGCTCCGCATTTTGGGCAAGTATCAGGAGCAGAGTCTCCATCGTGAATGTAGCCGCATACTGAACATTTCCATTTCATAGTTAACCTCCGTTAATATTAAAGTTAATTAATTAAGTTAAGAATTGTTAAACTTCTTATTGTTTTAATTTTATCATAAAAAAAATAAATTGCAAGAAATTTTAGGATTAATTATTGATTAGTAAGTAATATTTATGTTTACAAACACGGAAGACTCAATTAGGAGTAAGAGAATAAATAAATCGACACCATTAAAAGGCAAAAATAAAAAATATATATTAAAATAAGAAAGAGTTCGGTTTTAAAATTTAAATGACACATAGGTTTTTTTGATTGACAAAACGGTTATCGATGTTATAAAATATAAGGCTCAATTAGAAAAATGTAATTATATATAACGGATACGAGATATTTTCAGTTTTTATTAAGAATAAGGAGAATATAAAATGTCAAGAGTTTGCAGTATTTGCGGTAAAGGTATACAGTTCGGAAATAATGTTTCGCATGCCAATAATAAAACAAAGAAAGTATCTTTTCCTAATTTGCATATGGTTAAGGCTGTTACCGCTAACGGCGGCAATAAAAGAATAAAAGTCTGCGCAAAATGCCTTAAAGCGGGAAAAGTGGTCAGGGCAGTTAAGGTCGGCAAGTAATCTGAATACAAAAGCAGGCGGTTCATGGCCGCCGATTTTTTCTTAAAAAAGCTACCTGTTCCAAGTGATATGTTCTTGGAAACATATCGAATATATCTATTTTTTCTATTTCATAGCCCGTTTCCGCAAATTGCTTTAAATCCCTTAGAAACGTCATTGTATCGCAAGATACGTATATTATATATAACGGATTTAAATCCGTTATTTTATTTGTCAGACTTTTAATGCCGGATCTTGGCGGGTCTAAAATTATTAAATCGAATTTTTTATCTTTTTCAATTTTATCGAGAAATTTCGATACGTCCGATTTAACGAATTTAATATTGCTTATATTGTTTAATACGGCGTTTTTCTTTCCGAGTTCTACCGCAAAATCGCCTGATTCAACTCCTATAATTTTCTCGGCATAAGACGTTAAAAAGAGCGTAATATTTCCAAAACCGCAGTATAAATCAAGTGCGTTAGAAAATTTTTTTGCAGCTCTTTCCGTTATTGTTTCTATATAATCGGATATTGCGTTTATTATGTTTTCGTTCTGTTCTTTATTTATTTGGATAAATGACGGTAAATCGTATAAAAATTTTTTATCTTTTATAGTCAAAAATTTTTTATTATTGTTTTTATCTGCATCTCTTGTTGCGTATTTAATGATTTTTTTATCGGGAGATTCCAGAAAAATATTGTCGCATTTTGTACCGGTAAATATATCTTTAATAAATTCCGTCGGTAATTTAAAGTTATTTTTAACGCGTAGAATTATATTCTTAAATCCCGCTTCGCTAATAGTTAAGAGTGAAATGTTTTTAGTGACGGTCCGATAATACTTTTCGCTTAGCAATACGCCTCCTGCTTTTTTCAATAATTCGTTTAAACCGGCTTTTGCAAGGCGGCATTGCTCAATATTTACTATATCGTGCGAATATTTTTTATAAAATCCTATATCTTTATTGTGTATTTTTAAACCTATTTTCTGCCTGTAATTAAGATTTTCTTTTGCAGGGTTAAACTTTATAGGAATATCGTGCTCGAAATAATTAGAGCCGAAATTTTTTTTAAATTCTTTTTTAAAAATTTCCGTTTTCCAGTAAATTTCGGTATCATAAGATATGCATAGATAATCGCATCCGCCGCAAATCCCAAAATATTTGCATACCGGTTCTATCCTTTCTTGAGACGGTTTTATAATTTTATTTATTACGGCGAAGTCGTAATTTTTATGCTCTTCTAATATCTCTATTTTTAAGGTGTCGCCCGGAACTGCATAAGCGACGAAGGCGACTTTGGAATCGGCTCTTCCAACTCCCCACCCGCCGTAAGATAAAGAATCTACTTTTATTATTTTAAATTTATTAGGCAATGTAGTTTTAGCCCTCTTGTTTTTTAAACTATTATATTATATTATTTATAAGATTTAATAAATATCTAATATATAAAACGTATATAAAACGATAAATATAAAAATATAATAAATAAGGTTAAAAAATAATCATGAAAGGCATTATTCTTGCCGGCGGAAGCGGAACGAGGCTTTATCCTATAACTCTTAGCGTCTGTAAACAACTTTTACCAGTTTACGATAAGCCTATGATATATTATCCCTTGTCGAGTCTTATGCTAGCGGGAATAAGAGATATCTTGATAATAACGACTCCGGCGGATTTAGAAAAATTCAGGACTATATTTGGAGATGGTAAGGGCTTAGGGCTTAATATAGCCTATAAGGAGCAGCCTTCCCCCGGCGGACTTGCGGAAGCCTTTATAATAGGCAAGGAATTTATTGGCGACGAAGACGTTTGTTTAATTCTCGGCGACAATATTTTTTACGGACACGGCATTCCCGAAAAGTTTAATTATGCAAAAAATATAATAAAGCAAAAAGGCGGAGGAGTAATTTTTACATATTACGTCGAAGACCCTCAGAGATACGGTGTTATAGAAATCGGCGGCGACGGAAAAGTTCTGTCTATAGAAGAAAAACCGAAAAATCCAAAATCCAACTATGCCGTTACAGGAGTTTATTTTTACGACAATGAAGTTGTTAATATTGCAGGCTCTTTAAAACCGTCGGATAGAGGAGAGCTTGAGATAACCGACGTAAACAATAAATACTTAGAGCGCGGCAAATTAAACGCAGTGACGCTTGGCAGAGGTTATGCATGGCTTGACACGGGAACGCCGGAAAGCCTGCTCGACGCTTCAAAATTTATCGAAATGATGGAGAAAAGGCAGGGGCTTAAAATCGGATGTATAGAGGAAATAGCGTACAAAATGAATTATATTTCCGAAGATGAACTTATAAATCTGTCTAAAAAATATATAAAAAGCGGTTACGGCAATTATATTTTGAAAATAATAAATGAAAATAAAATATTTTAACAGTTTTAATTAATAATTAATAAATAAAATTTTTAAAAATTAATGTAATATAAAAAAGGTAAAAAATATGAAATTAAGAAAAATTATTAAGGCTGTTTTGCTTACTTGCATTCTGGGGTTATTTGCAGGACTACTGCTTACTGGATGTTCAGGAACTAATCAGGCGTTAGAAAAAGACCATATTATGAACGACGGCTGTTTTATAACGTGTTATAATAATGTGCATAATGATAAAGTAGGCAAAAAAAATACCGGCGGCGGAAAATATGCAGATTATTCAGTCGGCAAATACCATTCCGCTTGGAACGATAAATCTTCCAAAAAAATATACGGATGATTAATGCATATAAGTTTAACCGCCATAGAATTTTGGAGTATAGCGGACTGGTGTGCTTTTGCTTTGACTTTGGCAGGAGTTTGGCAGTTAAGCTCGCATAAAAAATCGGGTTTCGTTATAAACGCTTTTGCTTCGGTAATATGGGTCGCTATAGGAATTCATTCCGGTTTAACAGGACTTACTGCTTTAAATATAGTTTTAATGTTTATATATCTTAGAGGTTATATTAAAAAATAAAATAAGAAGAGGCGTCATATTAATTTTACGCAACGTCTTTAAACTTTTAAACTTTTAAACTTTTAAAATTTTAAAATTTCGGCAAATTTAGTATAATAAAAATAATAAACCTTTTTAATTTTTTATAAGGCCCCATAGTCTAGCGGTTAGGACGTTGCCCTCTCACGGCAGTAACACGGGTTCGAATCCCGTTGGGGCTGCCATTTTCTAAAAAAAATTCAAGTACTGCCTAAAAGTAAAAAATTTATTCAATAAGCATAAGCATATCGCAATAATTTAGGAATAAAATTAAACATGTCTTCCATAAAAAGTTCTTTAATAAGATTAAGAACTAATCTTAAAAGAAAAATTATAAGATTTCAGGACAACTCAATATTTTATTTTTCTAGATGGATTTTTTTCGGAGTTTTAATAGGCATTATTGCAGGCATAGGAGCAATAGTTTTTAATGCTCTTATAAGGTTTTTTAGGTTCGTTTTTCAAGTAAGCATGGCGCATTACTATTCTCCAAGGCCCGAGCTTATGGGGCAGACCGGAGCGCCCGTCGATAATCATCCTATACGCTGGGTTATACCTTTAATAATTATGCTCGGCGGTTTAATATCAGGCATTTTAGTCTATACTTTTGCGCCTGAGGCGGAAGGACACGGAACGGATGCCGCAATAGATGCTTTTCACAATAAAGACGGATATATAAGAGGAAGGGTTCCGATAATAAAAACTCTCGCTTCCTCGGTTACTTTAGGTTCCGGCGGTTCAGGCGGCAGGGAAGGTCCCGTTGCTCAGATTGGCGCAGGATTCGGCTCGGTATTAGCGACATATTTGGGTTTGCCCGTGCCGGACAGGCGGACGATGCTGGTCGCAGGCATAGGAGCAGGCATAGGAGCTATTTTTAAGTCTCCGCTTGCAGGAGCGATGTTTGGAGTAGAAGTTCTGTATTCCGAAATGGATTTCGAGGGCGGGGCGCTAATGCTTTCTATTATCGCGGCTATCGTCGGATATTCCATTTACGCATATTTTTATGCAGGTTTTAATCCGGTCGTCAGGACGCCTATGTTTACTTATACAAGGCCTATTACATTATTCTTTTATGCTGTGCTTGGTATTTTTTTGGCTTTTGCGGGGCAGTTTTACGTACGTTTTTTTTATTTCATTCACGATGTTTTTAAAAAGATAAAAATAAAACCTCATTTTAAGCCTATGATAGGCGGTGCCGTAGTAGGAGTCATAGCTTATTTTTTTCCGGAAATTATGGGTGTAGGTTACGGATGGCTGCAGCTTGCGGTGCTTGGAAAACTAGCTATAATAACTTTAATTCTTTTAGGATTTTTAAAGATAGTGGCAACGTCCTTTACTATAAGTTCGGGAGGCTCAGCCGGCGTTTATGCGCCGTCTTTGGTAATTGGCGGTGCTTTCGGCGGAGCCGCCGGAATGATTTTTCATATATTGTTTCCTCATTTAATACTTTCTTCGGATATTGCGCCTTTTGTCCTTATAGGCATGGGAGGTTTTTTTGCCGGAGCCGCAAAGACTCCCATCTCGTCTTTGCTAATGGTTTCGGAAATGACCGGAAGTTACGGTCTTCTTCCTCCGTTAATGCTTGTTTCGGCTATAACTTTTATAGTCAGCGGAAAAAGAAGCATATATAGAAGCCAGAAAAAAAACAGAATGGATTCTCCTGCGCATATGAAAGATTATTTAATTAAGCCTCTGCAGAGATATTCCGTAAGCGACGTTATGGAAAGCGGAGATACCGCAGCCGCTAAGCCTTTAGACCCCGATATGCCGCTGTACGAGATGATTAAAATATTTTTTTATTCAAATTTTTATATGCATCCGGTTATAGATAAAGAAGGCAAAATCGTCGGCATAGTTAAATACGATACCGTAAAAAATTTAATGATGACGTCGCCCGATGATTCAAGAACCGCAAAAGATTTAATGGATACGACTAATTTGCCGAGAATCAGATTGACCGATACTTTGGATATAGCCGTGCATAATTTTTTCAGGAAAAATACCGACGAACTTATTGTAATAGACAAAGAAGGAATATATAAAGGTATTTTAAGAAAAAGAGACGTCGTACTTGCTATAGAAGAAGGGCAGAAATCGCCTTCTTCTTCGTCCGTTAAGCCAAACGGCAGCTTAAATGCTGAAAAGACAACGGATTAAATTTAAAATAACAAAAATAAATAAAATAATAAAAATAAAACAAAACGGGTAAAATTATGAAATGTGCTCTTTATTACAGCAATAAAGATATAAGGATTATAGAAAAAGATATTCCTAAAATAAACGACGACGAAGTTCTTATGAAAGTCGAGGCGAGCGGTATATGCGGCAGCGACGTTATAGAATGGTATAGAAGAGATAAAGTTCCGCTTGTCTTGGGACACGAGGTAACCGGCGTTATAGCGGAAGTCGGAAAAAAAGTCAAAAAATATAAAAAGGGCGATAGAATTTGCGCCGCGCATCATGTCCCCTGTAATACTTGCAAATATTGTCTTAGCGGACACCAAACGGTCTGCGAAACCTTAAGGGCTACAAACTTTGACCCGGGCGGATTTTCCGAGTATTTAAGGCTTCCTGAGATAAACGTTAAAAACGGCATATATCTTCTGCCGGATTCCGTCAGTTTCGAAGAAGGAACTTTTACGGAACCCCTTGCGTGCGTCGTAAGGGGACAGAGGCTTGCCGGCGTTAAACCCGCCGATACGGCGATAGTTTTCGGCAGCGGTCTTTCCGGACTGCTTCATATAAGTCTTTTAAGGGCAACCGGCGCAAGCAAAATTATAGCTGTCGATATTAATGAAAAACGGCTTGAATACGCAAAAAAATTTGG
>SHMQ01000053.1 GCA_008534395.1 Candidatus Acidulodesulfobacterium acidiphilum | reverse complement strand
ATTTGACGATTACCGACGCTTTTGCCGGCGTCCTTCTCGTAACGAAAACGGATTGTCTCGGCAGTACTATAAGCACCCTCGAATATTTAATGCTGTTAATCTGGTCTATAGTTCTTTCAAGTTCGCCCTGCAGAGCCCTTTGATAATCCACGTGCTGCATAAAATCGGTCATTCCTATCTGAACTTTGTCGAATATGGAAAAGCCTACGCCTTCCTGCCTCGGAAGACCTATCGAAGCGAGTTTTAGTCTCGTTTTATAAACGTCGCTTTTAGGTATAAGAACGGTTTTACCCCTATTTCCAAGCTTATAAGGAATATTGTAGGAATGAAGTTTACTGATTATTTCGGATGCGCTCGTTGCGTTTAAATTTGAATAAAGCACGCCGTATTTAGGCGCGGTAGCGTAAACCGCCGTTAAATATATGGCTATAGCTACCCCTGCCAGGACAAGGACGAAGACTATCTTTCTTTCGATGGAAAGTTCCGTAAAAAAAGTCTTTAACTGCGTACCTAATTCTTTAAAATTTGCTGCCATTTAATCCGAATTGAGAATTGTAGTATTGTTTACGTATATAACGGTATGTATTTATAATATATATTTATATGGAAAATTTTATACCTGCATTTGCATAATAGTATTGTAAGCCGTGACTATTTTATTCCTTACCTGCATCATAAGTTCGAAAGAGTCGTTAGCTTTTTCCATATCTATCATTGCCTGATGTATATTTGAAGATTGACCCGTCGCTATAGCTTCGGCCGATTTATCTGCCGTATTTTGCAGTTCGTTGACTTTATTTATAGAATTTAAAAGAGTGTCGGCAAAAGAACCGCTTCCGTTATCAGACTGTACGGAACCGCCGCCGCTTCCTAATATATTATTGGGATTAAGCTCTTTAATCTCCGACGCGGGATTAAGTCCCGCCAAATCGCCGTTTCCTATTCCTATCGGTATCGCCATTATAAATCGAACCTCCTTTTTAAAACTTTATTTAATTAATAAAAATAAAATAAAAGACCTTTAAATAATATTAAACATGCTTAATGCTTAATTTCTATAGTATGAATTAATTAATGAATTCATTAAGTCGTTAACATCTTTTATTTAATTATATCATATTTGCATAAAGCATAATATATTTATGTATTTCCCTAAATTTGTAAAGACGACTGCGACATAGCTTTCGATTCCGAAATAACTTGAGCGTCCGCCTGATAAGCCCTTGTAGCGGATATCATATCTACAAGCTCCCTTATAGCCGATATATTAGGGGTTTTAACGTATCCCGCTTTGTTTGCGAGAGGATTGCTTGGGTCGTATTTTTCTGAAAACGGATTTTTAGCGTTTTCTATTTTTTCCACTTCTACGCCGAAATAGTTTTTAAATTTGACGGTTTTAAACAACGGCTCTTTTTTTACGTAAGGCAGTCCGTTTCCGGCATCGTCGGTATTTATGTTCGCAAGATTGGATGAAATTACGTTCATCCTTATTCTTTCGGCGTTAAGTCCCTCCGCCGCAATTTTTAATGATTCGTTAAACCCCATAAGTTACTTCCTCCTTTCCATTCTTCGTTTTACCGCCGTGCATGAATTTAATTCCGACTCAGCGACAATAATTACACAGTTACGGCATAGTGTTGTCTATGGCATAGGTAAGCGTAGCAAATTTTTTAGACAGTAATTTTGCAACAGCCTGAAATCTTATCGCGTTTGAAGTCATATCGCTCATCTCCTTGCCGAGATTTACGGTATTGCCGTCTAAAGCCGGCACCGTTTCGCTGTTTTGATTATGCACGAAAGATTTTATGTAATCCGACTGTTCTTCCGAGGACGAACCAGCCGCAAGGCCGCCGCCCGATAAATCTTTTTGCGACGTTGTTTTCATAGGCAGAGAATCCGCCGACGGAACGAGTCCGCGCATAACCTGCTCGAAGTTAAGCTCTTTCGCTTTATATCCAGGCGTATTGGCGTTTGCTATGTTGGAAGCAATAATGTTCTGCCTGTCGTCAAGCACGTTTAAACTGTCGCCGAGTATTCCGTAAATACTGCTGAACATTTTTAAATCCCGTTATTAATAAATGTTAATATTAAATATTAAAATTTAAATATTGCCTATTTAGGAAAATAAAAGGTCAATAATTGCTGTTTTCAGGAAAAGGTGTCAGATTAATTTTCCGCAATATTTTTCTCGATTATTGTTTTTGCGTTCAGGCGGAAAATAAAATCTGACACCTTTTCCTTTGACACCCTGTCAATATTTTAAATCTGACACCTTTTCCTTTGACACCCTGTCAATATTTTAAATCTGACACCTTTTCTATCACCTTTTCCTTTGATACCATTAACGAACTTTTTCTTTCCGTCAATATTTTCACTTTTAAAGAACAATTTTTTCCGTTTATATTTTTATATGCAAAAATTATGCCATACATGGGAGGAAGACGCTGATTTTTGCGCCGCCGGTTTCTTTTGAATTTTCTGCGCCGATGTATCCGCCGTGAACCATAACGTTGTTAAGGGCTATCGAAAGTCCTAAGCCGGTACCGCCGCTTTTTTTAGTCGAAAAAAAAGGGTTGAAAATATTTTTTACGACGTCATCCGAAAACCCGGGGCCGTTGTCTTCAAAATCGATGCGGATGTAGCCGCTCCCGTCTTCTCCGCCGGAAACAGCGGAAGTTCTTATTTTTATGATACCGTCAAAATTTTGAACTGCATGAGCTGCGTTAATGAGTATATTGACAAAAGTCTGCCCTATAAGATTTTCGTCTATTTCTAAAATAATATTTTCATCTATTTCCGTAATTACTTTCACGTTTTTTTCTTTTATTACATAGGAAGAGTACATAATGGATTTATTTACTATACAGGATAAACTGCATTTAGAAAGGGCGGGATTGACGGTTTTGGAAAATTCCAGAACGTTGCTTATGGTAGTATTCATATTTTTGACGGCGGATATTATATTGGAAATAATTTCCGCATGTCCGCCGTTTTTAATTTCTTTTTGCAGGATAGAAGCGAACAGTTCTATGGAACCCAGAGGATTACGTATTTCGTGGGCTATTTTTGCCGACATTTCGCCGAGTTCCGCCAGGCGTTTAAATTTTTTTATATCTTCAATGTTTTGAATTATAAATATCCGTCCGGCATTTTTTTTGTTGCTTCCGTGCACGGTTTTTATATATAAAAATACGGGAATAAATTTCCCTGAGCCGTTTTTATCGTCGCCCGATTTCATAAACTTTTCTACCGGATAAAAAACCTGTCTCGTAAAATCCGAAAGCGATGCCCCGTTAAAGAAAAACTTTAAAAACTCGTCAACCGGACGGTTCAAATAGTTTAAGTAATCGTACCCTCCGGTAAGTTCTATCAGGGACCTGTTAATAAATTTGATCGAATTATTTTCGTCTGTAATCATTATTCCGAGCGGTAGGCTTTCTATAACGGTATTCAGGTTTTCTTTTAAATCCTTAACCTGTTCTTCTAGGTTTTTATAATATTCGGAAAGTTTGAGGGAAGCCGCCTCGAAGGATTCGAATGCTTTTTTCAGGTCTTCGCCGGATATTGCTTCTATTTTATCATTATCATTTTGAACCATATAAAAATTTTATCATATTTTTTTTTAAATTACGATTGTCTTGCCATTATTTGACGTTATAATGTATTGATGTTATAATATTACTGAATAATAAATCAACTAAATATATATATTTATAAATTTTATAGGAGATAAAATGACGGCGGCTACCACTTTAAGACTTCCGGAAGAAAAGTTAAAATTAATCAGGGCTATAGCAGGTTATGAAAACAGGCATCTTTCCGATATATTCTTGGAACTTTCCGAAGAATATATAGAAAGACACAAAGAAACTCTTGAATTCTTGAACATACCTGGTTTTGCCAAGGAATGTCTGGACGGATTGGAAGAAATAAAAAAAGGCGGAGGAAAGACATTAATTGAACTGGACGATTAAGTTTTCTTCGGTTGCCGAAAAGCATTTTATTAAATTTGATTCCGACATAAAGAAAAGAATAAAAACTAAATTATCGGAACTGGGGTCTATTGAAAATCCGCTTTACCATCCTTGCGTAAAACCTCTTACCGGAGAACTTAAAGGATTTTACAGGTGTAGAATAGGAAATTACAGGATTATATTTTCACTGTTGAACGAAGAAAAAATTCTTGCGGTAGTGAACATAAGTTCAAGAGGAAATATTTATAAATAAATTGTATAATTTTATGAAAAAAAAAGAGCCTGACAGGATTTTAATAGTGGATGACGACCCGCATATGAGGTCTGCGTTAAGCCTAAGTCTTAAAAAGACGGGAAAAGAAGGCGATATTTTTGCTTCCGCTGAAGATGCTCTAAATTCTTTAAGCAAAAATTTAATCTTAGGCGAAACGGCTTTAGAAAGCGAAATTTACCCAAGCCCTTACTTTTTAATTCTGTCCGATTTAAACATGCCCGGTATGGACGGTATCTCTTTTTTAAAGGAAATTAAAAAATATCCTGTTTTTCAATCCGTTCCTTTTGTGATAATTACTGCGTACGGAACTATTGAAAGCGCCGTTTCCGCAATGAAAACGGGTGCTTCCGACTATATGCTTAAACCGTTCGATATTTCAGATTTTGAAAGAATAGTCAAAAATGCGGAAAAAATTTCCTACTCCGACATTTTTAAAAGGACGTCAAAGGATAATGCGGATGCCGTTAACTTTAAAGATATAAATTCGTCTAATTTTATATACAGGTCTGCGGCTATGAAACGGATAGACGAATATATAAAAGCAGTAGCCGCCGCCGATGCTACGGTGCTTATAACCGGAGAGTCCGGTACGGGAAAAGAAGTCGCGGCAAAAAGAATACACGAACTAAGCGGAAGAAAAGGAAGATTCGTCGCCGTCAACTGTTCCGCGATAGTGCCGACGCTTCTAGAAAGCGAACTGTTCGGCCACGAAAAAGGGGCATTTACCGGTGCCGTTTCTTTAAAGAAAGGAAAGTTCGAGCAGGCGGACGGCGGTACTATTTTTCTCGACGAAATCGCCGAAATGGATAAAAACCTTCAGGCAAAAATACTTAGGGCGCTTCAGGAAAAAACTATAGACAGGGTAGGAGGGGACGAACCGGTTTCCGTAAACGCAAGGGTAGTAGCCGCTACAAATAAAGACATAGAAAAAGCCGTGTCGGAGGGTAATTTCAGGGACGACCTTTTTTACAGGCTAAACGTAATCCGCCTGCATATGCCGCCGCTTAGAGACAGAAAAGAAGATATAATCGCGCTTGCTGAATATTTTACCTCTGTTTATTCAAAAAAATATTTCAGGGACGTTTCCGGCATTTCGGAAGATGCGCGGAAATATCTGCTTTCATTGGATTTTCAGGGAAATATAAGAGAACTGGAAAATATAATAGAAAGGGCGGTTATACTTGCACAAAAAGACAAATTTTTAGACGTCCGGCATTTCGGCAATTTTGAACCGGCGTTTTATGACGGTTTTAATTCAAACGGCAGAAACGCAGGCGGCAAGAGCGATGAAGATAAAAATATTGCGGATAATACAGATATTAGCGGCACGGGAGATGCTATAACGAACGTAACGGATAATAATGAGTCAGATTCTTTTAACGGTTCAGTTTCATCTCATGAAGTTGTCGAAAATAGAACGGCCGGCGACATCTTAAGCGGCTATGCAGGGCGCAGTCTCAATATTAAAGAAATGGAAGAAAAGCTGATTCTTACCGCACTTAAAGAAACAGGCGGAAATAAAACCAAAGCCGCCGAAAAACTTGGAATTACCTCCAGGACACTCAGAAATAAAATGAAAGAACTCGGTATCAATTAATTCGCTTTTTTCCGACGGTTTTTTCGCATTTAGTATGCGTCACGGAAAAAAAGTGTCCACGGAAAATATTTCGAAACGCAGAATTGGCAACGTAAAAAGGTGTCAGATTAATTTTACGCAACTTCTTGTATCGTTAATTGTTTCTTTTCGTATGCGTAAAATAAAATCTGACACCTTTTTCCTCATCTTTTTCTTTCATTAATATATCGTGGCACGAAGTTTGCATTAATAACACGTAAAGGCATAAAAACCTTAAAAATAGGAAAAGTTTTCCTATTAAAGTTTTATTAAGCATAAATTAAGCTACGGAGGGAATAAAAATGTCGGTAAATTCATTATTCGCGCCAACGACCGCTACAAACGCCAATACGGTTGCCTCGACTGCCGCAAGCGCAGCCGCTAATACGGCAAGTTCGTCCAATTCAAACAACAGCGGTCTCGTAAGCGCAACGACTTTTATGCAGTTAATGGTTCAACAGCTTCAAAATCAGGATCCGTTGAATCCTCAGTCGAGTTCGGCTTCGCTAGCGCAGCTTGCCCAGTTCGATTCGCTCAACCAGTTAAACACCGTCAATTCTAATCTTCAAACGCTCGTGGCAGACCAAAATCAGGCGACTCTTGGAAGTGCGGTAAATATGGTAGGCAAATCGGTTCAGGCAACCGGCAACGCATTCGGATATTCAAGCGGAAGCACTTCAAATTTAAGCTATTCTTTACCAAGCAATGCAAGTTCGGTCAGTATGGATATATATAATTCGGCTGGAAATCTCGTTTATAATACCAATCTCGGAGCGCAGAGCGCAGGCTCTCAGTCTTTTACCTGGGACGGAGCCGAAAACAGCGGACAGACGGCTCCTTCCGGCAATTATACTTTCTCGGTCGGCGCAACAGGTTCGGGCGGAACCGCAATTACGCCGTCAACCTTTACGCAGGCGACGGTAACGGGACTTTCGACTTCGTCTAACGGCGCGGTCCAGCTCGAACTAAGCAACGGCTCGACCGTTCCATTATCCAGCGTAACGAATGTCGGGTAGAGGCGCGATTATTAATGTAGATTAAAGGCGTCAAGGTTTTTCCTTTACAACTATTATGGCGGTAAAGGTTAAAGGTGTCAGATTTTATTTTCCGCCTGAACGATGGCAAAAATAATTGAAATAGTCTAGCGGAAAATTAATCTGACACCTTTAACCGATAAAATATTAGATAGTTATAAAATATTAAAAATATTAAAAACTATTATAAATAATAAAAATATGCCGATATAATATATAGGAAGTAAATTTTAACTTTCTAATTAATTTTTTACGAAATATTTCGATTTTTAAGTTATAAGTATAATGGAGGAATGAAAAATGGGCGTAAATGCGCTTTTTACGGCAGTGTCGGGATTAGATTCAAACCAGACTTATCTCGGCGTCATAGGCAACAATATAGCAAATTCTAATACTATAGGATTTAAAAGCTCGAATCCGATATTCGAAAACTTAGTCAGCCAGACTTTGAGCGGAACGTCGAACTCGCAGGAAGGTCTGGGAACCGACGTTTATTCTATTCAACAGCAGTTTACGCAGGGCGCTATGGAAAATACCTCCAATCCTTTAAATATGGCGATTGACGGCAACGGATTTTTTATAGTCCAGGCGCCTAACGGTTCGACTTATTACACGAGGAACGGCACCTTCAGCGAAAACGCGAAGGGTCAGATAGTAGATTCGACCGGACAAAACGTAGTTATGGGTTATGCGTTAAATTCCGCGGGAATTGCTACCGCCGGTACGCCCAGTCCTATTACCTTAAATACCGGCGCAATAGCGCCGCTGGCTACGACTACGGCTAACCTGACGGCAAATTTAGATTCGAATATTTCGCCGCAGGTAAGTACTAATACTACGGCATCCTCAGGCGCTAATAATATAGGTTTTATGGGCGGTTATATTACAGGAAACTATTCGGCGGGAGCTGGCGCTTCTACTTCAACAGCTATTAGCGTGAGCGATTTGAAATATACCGGAACGACGACAGGGGATGCTCCTACAAGTTTATTAATAGGCAACGGGGATGGAACTAGCAATTTATATAATGTGGCGAAGTATTTTGATAGTACTAAGAATAGTTGGGTTCCACCCTCCTCTGTTGCGACAAACGATGTTATTACTAAAGTAGAACTAAACTCTCCTTTGACCGGCAATGTTCTTCAAAACACTGCAATTTCTCAGCAAACTCTGGGGGTTAAATCTACAAGCGGAATTGAATCGGGTTCGGATATTCAAATTGGAGCAACTTCATCCACTTCCGGCGCTTATCAGTTCTTAAACACCGTAGCGAGCGTCAGTTCGGCAAACAGTACGGTAAATCTTTCTAATGCGATGCCTGTCGGAGATACCGCTAATTCATTTACACCAGGCGGTTCAGTTCTTGTCGGTTCTGCGAAGGATTACTATTCTACAACCATTAATGTTTATGACTCTCTTGGTAACGCTTTGCCTTTGACCGTTACTTTTGCGCCTGACGGTTCAACTTCAGGAGCATGGAATGTTTATTATTCAATTAACGGTACAGCCGCACAAAGACCTTCGCTCAGCACAACAGCAGACTCAAGCCCAGATATAAAATTTAATTCAAACGGTCAAATTACTGGTACGCCTTCGCTTACTTTAACAGACGTTCCAGCTTATGCAAGTGGATCTGGTCTCCCCGACGGCGCGTCTCAGCCTTTAAATATAGCTTTAAACCTAGCAAACGTAACCCAGTACGCCGCTCCGTCCGCTACTACGGCTTTTACCCAGAACGGCTATGCGACTGGAACGCTTACCAGCTTTACGGTTGACAAAGACGGTAAAATTTCGGGACAGTATTCTAACGGGCAGACTCAATATATTGCCCAGTTAGCCCTTGCAAACTTTATCGCTCCGACGGGACTTACTTCGGAGGGCAACAGTCTTTACGCGCAGACTTTTGCGTCCGGCCAGCCCGCTGTGGGAGTCGCAAATTCGGGAAATTTCGGCTATATTACGGATTCGGCGCTTGAACAGTCCAACGTCGATATCTCATCTGAGTTTACCAATATGATAGTGGCGCAGAACGCCTATGTTGCCAACTCTAAAGTGTTGACTACGGAAAATGCCGTATTGACGGCACTCGAAACTGCCGTTCCGTAAACATATTAGTCATCTTTTAAAAAAATATAAAAAAGGTGTCTATAAAAAAGGTGTCAGATTTATTTATTTTTCAAATAATAATAAACAATATAAAATAATAAAACTATGCTTGGAAATATTGCTTTGAATTTATCGGTAGATGCAGGACTTTCGTTGGTAAACGACGTTATGAACGCCGTTTCGGGAAGCGCTTCCGGTCAGCCGCTTTCTTTGTCCAGCGGTGCCGGTACCGGTTACGGTTCGTCGGGTTTCGGCGGGCAGGGGTCGTTCGGCGAAATGCTCGGTAACTCTATAAGCGGCTTGTCTAATGCCGCTTCTTCCGTTTCGGACGGCGGTCAAAATCAAGGCGGAGCGTTTCAGTCTGCAG
>SHMQ01000052.1 GCA_008534395.1 Candidatus Acidulodesulfobacterium acidiphilum | reverse complement strand
TTAAAAATAAATGAATAATTTCGACAGGCAATATTTAAATGAAACGAGTAAAATTATTCATGAAATAATTATATCTTATAAATGTTAATTTAAAATAAATATTGCGTAAACGATAAAAATTTTATTTAATTAATTATGTTTTTAAAACAGACGTCTTGACGGTATCATCCAGATATTCGGTTCTGCAATCTTGTCTATTTTATCTCCGTTATAAACTAAAATACCGCCGCTCCATAATTTGCCGAGACCGTCGGCTACGGCTTTCATAGGTCTTAAATCGGAAGGGGTTACAATACTGCGATTTTTAATTTCAATCCCTATTATTCTTTCATTTATTTTCAAAAGAATATCGAGTTCTAATCCTGAGCGGGTTCTATAAAAATACATTGAGACAGGTTTCTGCATTGTTTTTATCCATTTGTAGATTTCGGAAATTACCAAAGTTTCAAATATATCACCGGAAATCACGTCGCCCCAAAAGCCCGTCATCTGCCTTAATAAACCAATGTCAAGCCAGTAAATCTTCGGGGTTTTTACAGCCGAACTCGTTATATTAGTTCCGTAAGGTTGAAGCAGTATAGTTTGATAAGATATTTTCAGATATTCTAAATATCTCTTTGATGTATCTACGCTTATACCGACATCTCGAGCCAGTTCGGAATAATTGAGAAGTTTTGCATTTCTTAAAGCCGATATTGTTTGAAATTTTTTAAAAGGTTCCAAATCTTCAATTCTTGATAAATCTGCAAGATCTCTTTCTAAATATGTATAAGTATAATCTCTGAGCCATTTTTGCCTTTCATATGCATTATTAATACTTAAAAGGAACGGCATTCCACCCCATCTTAATAAGTGTTCCTGAGCTTCTTTTAATTTTATATCTTCTTCGCCTATTAAAACAGATGGAAGACTTTCCATAAGCTTATGAAAATCTTCTTCCTCAAGGATGCGGTCTATAAGAGGCGGTTTAATAATTTTAGCTCCTAGTCCGGCATATATCTCGGACATCATTAAAGGCCACAGTTCATAAAGCGATATTCTTCCCGCAAGCGATTCCCTTATCTTTTTCAATAAAAGAATTTGACTTGAACCGAGAATTACTTGAAAATCGAGATTTCCTCCGTCATAAGCATATTTAACCTTTTCGAACAGCGAAGGTTCTTTCTGCGCTTCGTCAAGTATAGCTTTGCCTATATCTTTATGCCAGTTTGAGGCCGTAATCTGCGAAATGCCGTCCCGTATTTCCGGAGAATCCAGATTGATATAACGCAACGTATTGTATTTATTTTTTGCAAGAGTGGTTTTTCCGGTCTGACGAGCGCCGGTTATTAAGACGATTTTTCTTTCTTTTTCGGAAGGCAGAAAATTGTATATCGCTCTAAAATACTGTAAATTTTCGCTCATAATCTTAAATTTTACAGTATATTTTAGGAAATGTCAAAATTTATTTCAATAAATCAGGCAACATTTTTGCTAAAGCCTATTCGGAATTAATGCCGCCAAAGAGCCGGATTAGTATTAAGTAAATTGCTTCACATCTTACTGTTTTACCAATAGCCGAATCCCAAATATTTTCTTTATAAAGCATAGCATCGTATCTCATTTTAGATTTTTTTAAGGCATAAAGTTTTACGAAATCGTTAAGCGATATCATAACGAATAACAATTCTGGCCATAATATTTCTATCCTGTAATACACGTTTTTATCGGAACATACTTTAAAAACCATTTCATTTTATCATAATCCATACCGTTATCGACAAATTCAATGTCTCTATCGCCCATTAAAGCGTGTCTTAAATCATAGCAAACACCCATAACTCTGTTCATTACGGATTCGTAAAAAATATTTTCGTTCTCACCCCACATTATATCGTGAAAAGTTAAATAAATATGTCCTCATTTTTAAATGTTACAAAAATTTAACAGAAACGTCACAAAACCGTAACAATTAAAATATATAATATCATCATATTACTTAATTAAATGTTTGATAATAAATTAACGTAACGATAAAACGGAGGTAACGCCTTTGCCTATAAAATCATTTTACGGTTTAAATAAAAATATGACGTCGGAAGAAATTACGGTAAAAATATTAAATTCCCTGCTTGAAGAGATAAAAACGGAAATGCCCGGAATTATAGAAGGAAAAAACGGCGAAAACCTTCATAAATTCAGGGTTGCTATTAGGCGCATTAAAACGCTTTTAAAAATATTCCGACAGCAGCTTAGCGGCAGAGGTATATATTTTAAAAAGAAATTAACTAAAATAATGAAAGAAACTCAAAGGAAAAGAGATTTAGACGTTCTTCTTAAGTCTATGGATTTATACGTTAAAGATGAAGTTCCTGCGCTATTAAAGGATGAAATAAGGCTAAAAATAGAAAAAGAAATAAGAATAGAACAAGGCAAAATTTTATCCGTTATAGGATCTCAGGAGTTTAGCGGTTTTCTTGCCGATTTTGAAAATGCGCTTAAGAATGGAGATTTATTCGATAATAAATTGAACGATGCGGAGCCTCTTGAACGTTTAGTTTTAACGATAAAAAAGACTTACAAAAAATTAACGATTATAATAAAAACTACTTCGTTAGACAATGAAGAACTTCATATATTAAGGCTTATTTTTAAAGAATTTAGGTATATTATGGAATTTTCTTCCGATTTGATTAGAGAAGATATTGTAGTTCAAACAATAAGCCGCTTGGAAAAAATTCAGAAAACCATAGGCGACGCTCAAGATAAAATAGTTCAGATAAATATTTATAAAAAATTAATAGATAAGAGTAAGCCTATAAGAAATGAAATAAAAAAAGCGTTAAACGCAGACAGGAAAAAAGTCATAGAACTTATAGAAAATTTTGAAGAAGATAAAGATATAAAATCTTTTATCCGCGCGCTTAACGTATAGAAAACCTAATAAAGTTAATGAAACAATGAAAAAATCGTTCAGATTAGGGATTATAGATGCGGGAAGCAACTCCATAAAGCTTAAGATAGTAGAAACTAAAGACGGAAACTGCAGCCTTATAGACGAATATAAGGTTTCTGCGAGAATAGGCGACGACTGCTTCAGGACGGGTTATATAAGCGGCGAATCTAAAGAAAAACTTTTTAAAGCCTTCAATTATATAAAAAAGATTATAGAATTAAATAAAACCGACACGGTAAAAGCGGTTGGAACTGCGGTTTTCAGGCATGCAAAAAATAAAGAAGAGATTGCGTCGGAAATTAAACAAACCTGCGGAATAGACCTGAATATAATAAGCGGAGAAGAAGAAGCAAGGTTGTCGTATTTAGCCGTTTCAAGCAATTTTAATCTAAATAAATCCAATTCCGTAATAGCGGATATCGGCGGTGGAAGCGCTGAAATTACATTAGTAGAGCGAGGCGAGATTTTGCAGTCTTATAGTACGCCGCTCGGCTGCCTCAGGCTTAAAAACGATTTTTCTAAAAAAAGACCGCCGTATAATTTGAAAATACCGGCTATGAAGACTTTTATAAAGAACAGTTTTAAAGATTTCCCTAACCTATTTTTTAAAAAAGCAATTTGTACCGGCGGCACGGTAAATAACTTGGCAGCCGTTTATTGCGGCTTTAACGGTAAAAAGGCGGATTCTAGAATAAATTATGTTCCAAAATCGTTTCTGAAAGATTTTATCGACGCAAATAAAAACAGTTCTGCCGACGACATAAAAAAAATAAAATCGGCGGATGCAGGCAGAGCCGACATTATTATTCCTGCCGCCGTAATACTTTATGAAATGTTGACTTATTTTCGTCTTCAAGGATTTTATTCCTTTTCAGGAGGATTAAGAAGCGGTCTTTTAATAGATGAATTAAATAAAAAAGGAGTTTTTATGACTGCGGTAAAAAAACAGGAGAAAAAATACGAAACAGATTTTCCGTTTCCAATGTTCAGCGAAATCGGCAAAAAATTTAACTTTGACGAAAAACATGCTAAACAGGTCGCCTATTTATCCGAAAAACTTTTCTATGCGCTCGAAGAATCTTACGGGATATCAAAAGAATATCTTAAATATCTTATTGCCGCCGCCATGCTTCACGATATCGGAAATTTCGTGTCGATGTCAAAACATCATAAGCATTCGCTTTATTTAATAAAAAACATCGACTTAGCCGGTTTTAGCGACTACGAAAAGGCGATAATCGCCAATATTGCAAGATACCATAGAAAAAGTCCTCCAAAAAAACATCATGATATATACAAAGATATAAGAGAAGGAGATATCGACGCCGTAATTAAGCTTGCATCTATATTAAGAGTTGTGGACGCGCTCGACAGGGAGCATAAAGGAAACATTGAAGATATAAAGCCGGAGGTTACGGATAAAATTATTACGCTTAATCCCGTTTATAAAGGAGATATACTTTTAGAAGTCGAATCTTTAGAAACTAAAAAAGATTTAATGGAAAAAATAACCGGAAAGTACGTATTTCTTAACGCTCAATGAAATCCGGTATTTTTGGAATCGTAGATATAGGGGCGGGCAGTATAAGATGCCAAATTTCTGAAGTTTCAAAAAATTCTGACGCCGGACGGCGCATAAAAACGCTCGAGTATATAATTTTTCCGTTAAGTATCGGAATGGACACGTTTCTTAAAAAGTATATAACTCTCGATACCGTTTACAAGGCCGCCGAAATTTTTGGCAATATTAAACTAAAATTTAAAGAATATGATATAAACGGCAACTATAGGGCGGTATGTACTAGCGCCGTCAGAGACGCGGAAAACAAACATTTTTTTATAAACCATATAAGGGTAAAGACGGGTATAGAGCTTGAAATAATAGACGCGGAAGAAGAACTTTATATAAAATATCTCGGAGTAAGCGAATCGCTTAAAGGGTTTAAAAAATTAGAAAGCAAAGGGTCGGTGCTCGTCAATCTGTCCAGCGGAAACGTAGGTATTAACATAAGAAAACATAAAATCAGCCTTTTTTCGTCGACTCTTCCTTACGGCGCTTTAAGAATCGCCCAATTGTTTAGCGATATAGACGAAAGCGTTAAATATAGGGCTTACGAGCAATATATAAATAAGCTTGTTTTACTGCTTAAAAAAAGTTGTACAGAGTACGATAAAATTACCTCGGTCATAGGTTCGGATACTTCTACCGGCCTGCTTTTGGAAATATTTAAACCGGAAGGGAATTTTTTCGATATTGCGGGTTTAACGGATCTTTATTCGAAAATAAAAACGTCCTCTATTTCGGAAATCTGCGCTAAAATTTCTATAAACGATTACGACGCTAAGATTTTAAAGCCCGTTTTATATGTTTATATATCTATAATGAAATCGGCAGGAGCAAAAAAACTTTACTTCTCCGACCAGAACTTTTCCGACCAGCTTACGCGGTTTTATCTTATAAAAACGAAAGAAAAGAAATTTAATAAAAAATTAATAGAATATTTTTTTTACTTCGGAAAAAAATATAACCTCGACGACAAACACGCTAAACAGGTTCTTATGTTTTCCGAAAAAATACGGCGTTCGTTGAAAAATATTCTTATTATTAAGCCGGATGAGCGTGCCGTCCTTGTCGGTTCGGCTATTCTTCACGATGTCGGGTATTATAATAATATAAACGACCATCGTGAATATTCTTACAGAATAATTAATTCTTTGAATATACCCGGTTTAAACAGGGAGATACTCGAAAATATAGCATTTTGCGCATTTTTTCACGGAAGCGGCGAATATCGTCCTTCGGATACTGCGCATTACCGGATAAGTCCGGAAAGAGAGCTTACCGTAAAAAAGGTAATTTCGATTTTAAAGATAGCCGACGCTTTAGACGCCGGTCATATGCAGTTAATAAAGGATATAAACATAGAAGTATTGGATAAAGTCGTAAAAATTACGGCAGTTTCATCGGTTACGCCTTTTTTGGAGATAAAGTTTTTTAAATTAAAATCGACGGATTTTCTCGAAACATTCGGCATTCCGGTAGAACTTGCCGTAAAACTTGATTATGAATAGCGTTAGCGTTTATAACAACAGGGAATTGAGCTGGCTCGATTTTAACGAAAGAGTGCTTATGCAGGCGGCAGACGAAACCGTTCCGTTATGCGAAAGACTTAAATTTTTGGCTATACATTCCGCTAACTTAGACGAGTTTTTTATGATAAGGGTGGCGGGACTGAAGGATTTGATATCTGCCGGTTACAAAGAAAAAGATATATCCGGTTTTAGTCCATCCGAAGCGTTAAATAAAATTTCCATTAGAGTTCATAAGCAGGACGAAAAAAGTGCTTCGATTTTTAACGCTCTCGCCTCCGAACTTATCAAGCTTAAGATTTTTATATTTCCGTTAGAGCCTTTCGATATGGAAATTTTAGACGAAATATTCGATACGGAAATATCGCCGGTAATTACTCCCGTTATGATTTCCGAAATAGAAAAAATACCGTTTATTTTTAATTTAAAATTATGTTTTTTCGTAGAATTAGAAATCGAAAACAAAGTATATGATGCTTTGATTATTCTTCCAGAAAACGTAAAGAAGGTTTATAAAATTAAAAAATCTAAAAAATCATATTATTTTACTCCGGAAAACATTATAGAAAGGTATATAGATAAAATATTTCCGGGTTACGCCGTAAAGGATTATTTTTTATTCAGGGTAACCAGAAACGCCGATTTGCCTATAAAACACGAGGACGTGGAGGACCTTCTGTCCGCAATAGAAGAAAACATTTCGGCAAGAAAGTGGAGCAACATCGTAAGAGTCGAAATAAACAGAGAAATTAGCAACGTTTTAACGAATAAAATCAAATATTATTTAAGGATAAACGGGGATTATGAAGACGAAGACTTTTATATAACGAACCGCCCCCTTAATCTGTCGTTCCTGTTTAATATTAAAGAAGAAAGCAGGGGTTTATATTACAAGCCCTTCAAACCGGCAATCCCCGACTACCTGAAAAATAAAAGTATTTTCGATATCGCAAAAAAGAAAGATATTTTGCTTTTCAGGCCTTGCAACGATTTTAAAATTATATCTAAGTGGATTGCCGAGGCTGGGAACGATAAAAACGTGCTTTCTATAAAAATGACATTATACAGGACGGATAAAAACTCCAAAATAGTTGAAGCGCTGGCAAATGCGGCATTAAAAGGAAAGCACGTATGTGCGGTAGTGGAACTCAAAGCGAGGTTTGACGAAGAGAAAAACGTAAAATGGGCCAAGAAACTGGAAGAGGCTGGATGCATCGTGACTTACGGTTTTTCCGATAAAAAAATACATGCGAAAATATTTCTTGCGACAAGAAAAGAAGAAGGTAAAATCGTAAGATACGCCCATATTTCTACCGGTAACTACAACGAATATACCGCAAATATTTATACGGATATCGATTATATTACCGCGGAAGAAGAGGCATGTTCGGAGATATCCAATATGTTCAATTATATGACGGGCTACTCCGACATATTTAAATGGAGCAGAATAAAGTTAGCCCCCGTAAATCTGAGGCGAACGCTCGCCGAGCTGTTCGATTTTGAAATAAGCGAGGCTAAAGCCGGAAGACGCGCCGAAATAATAATCAAGGTAAATTCTGTATTCGACGCCGAAATTACAGATAAAATTTACGCGGCAAGTTCGGCGGGCGTTTTAGTAAAAATGATAATAAGAGGCATATGTTCGATAAAGCCGGGTATAAAGGATTTAAGCGAAAATATCGAGGTTAAAAGCATAATAGGAAGGTTTTTGGAACACGCAAGGATATACTATTTTTATAATGCAGGAAATGAAAAAGTTTTTATTTCCACCGCAGATTTAATGACGAGAAATCTCGATAAAAGAATAGAACTTTTTTTTGAAATCAAAGACCCCGAGTCTAAAAAAAAACTTATGGATATTATTGAATGCAACATTAACGACGACTTAAAATCATGGCTTCTTAAAGAAGATAAATATACGTTCAATACTCGGGAAGATTCAAAATTTAACTGTCAGGAACGAATTTGCAATAAGTTTTGCGGAGAAAAATAGGACTTCATTTTTAAATATTTCAAAAATTTAACATAAATGTCATAAAACTGTAACATTTGTATGTTATCATTATCATTATATTAATTAAAATTTTTCGTAATATAAAGAAAATTTATAATGTACGAGGAGAGTTAAATTATGAAATTTGTACCTTCTCGAGATTTAAGACTATATACGAATAAAGTAATCGACGACCTTAAAGAAGAACAAGAGATTATAGTTACGCAGAATGGAATGCCCGTTGCTTTAATGATACCGATTGACCCGAAAAATTTAAACGAAACGCTCAATTCATGGCAATCTATAAAATTAAAAAAAGCGGTAAGAGATTTAAGAGAATCGGCTATTAAAGAAACCACAATAAACAATGACTCAAGGGAATAATTTAGCTAAATTTTATAAACGCCTCAAAAAAGAAATAGATAAATATCTTTTCGTGTTGAGAACGGAAGTATTTATCGAAGGAGTTCTTAATGCGGAAAGTTGTTGTGGGCGGCTTATAGACTATCTAATAGACGGAAGATACGATATCGCTCTAGACGACAGAATTTATTTAGAATATTTTACCGAAATTCATAGTAAAAAAATAGAAAAAAAGAATATCGATTATCTGTTCGCTTTTTTAAAAGAATACGGTAAATTCGTTACGGCAAAAAAAATACAGACGCACGGAATTCATTTAGGAGATAGTAATTTTTTAAAATTTATAGAAGTTGCTAAATCGTCTGAAGCAAATGCAATCGTTATTCCCAAAACGGATGTCGTTAAATATGGAAATATTCATTTATTCACTTCGGTTATAACGCCCGAAGAAGTTTTTGAAAAATTTTTATGAATATTGCATTTATACGCTGGGAATATTGGCTATTTCGAGTAAGATAACGGTAAATTTTTAACAAACGAAAAATGAAATTCAATTTATATAAATATATTATATCGATAACTTTTTTAGCTTTTATATTAAGTCTTGCTCTAAGCGGCTGTTCCTATTACGTTAAACCGGTACCCCCGCCTTTGACTATTTCAGAGATAGCTAATTTATGCAAAAGACATGTTCCTAAACTTACTATTATTAAGAGACTAAGGGCTTCGCATGAAATATTTTACTTAACGGCGAGGCAGATAATAAAACTTCATAAAGAAGGCATTACTTCAGGCGTTTTAAATTATATGCTTAGAACCGGCATCCGCAAAAAACAGCATAGGGCGTTTAAAAGAGGACAGCATATGCAGCCCTGCTGGGTATGGCAGAACTGGCAATGGACGCCTTTTGCTCCTTATCCGTATTTTTACCCCTATTGATTCCCCTATATACTTATAACATAATTCAACACTACTTTATCTAAAAAGCGGATATTTTTATTTCTATCTGATATATGCGTATTCCGTTTTCATTGGACTATAATAAAAATGCTTTTATACAATTTTTCCGATTCTTTATCGTCGGGGACGTTTTTATCTATAAATGCATACCATGCGCTCGTATCGATAAATATGCGGTTCATGGCTCTAACTATTGCGCATTAATATTCAGGTAACAAAAGTACGACAATCCTGCAACAAAATTTAACATTATTTAACGTAAATTTCATAAAGTTGTAACATTCATTTGATAAAATTATTATCAATAATATTGATTCATATTCATAAAAAACCTTAAGGAGGATTTATGTTACGGAAAAAACGAAGTTTTTATCCGTTGGGCGCTTTAGTAATGTGCGTCCAAGTTATTTTTACATTTTAAAATAATAACAAAAACAAAAAAAAGGAGAAAAGAAATGAAATTGAAAGTTCCTGATGGTAAGTTAAGAAAGATTGGTTTGGGGATAGGGTTAAACAGGACTGAATTTAAACTAATCCTGTTTAT
>SHMQ01000051.1 GCA_008534395.1 Candidatus Acidulodesulfobacterium acidiphilum | reverse complement strand
GCCGAATTAAAAAAAGAAATTTTCGAAGAAGCAAGAAAAGATTTCCGGTATGAAGAGTATGTTAGAGGATGTTTAAACTGCGGCGTCTGCACCGGCGGATGCCCGCCCCACAGATTTTTCGATTTTTCTCCGCGTATAGTCCTGCAAAAAATGAAGTCAAAAGACCCTGAACTTATCTGGACAATGATGGACGAATATGTATGGGCTTGTTTTCAGTGTTTTACATGCGCGATGATTTGTCCGTTTTTAAACAGCCCAGGAGGCGTTATAGCTATATTAAGGGAAATTGCCGTACGAAGAGGCTTCGAATCGGCGAAAAAAGTTTTAAAACCTTATTCGCGCGTTCTTTTAAAACTTACCGCATACGGCAATCAGCTTTCTCCTGATATGATACAGCCGGATTTTTTTCCGGACTGGGGTCCGCATATAGGATATGCTTCGACGGATCTTGCAATAAAAAGAAAAGCTATTCCTATGCCTACCCTTCAAGTTACTAATTTGGCATGGGACGTCGCTCCGGAAACTATGAAAGAATTATACGATATATTCGACGAAGCCGGAGTTTTTAAAATAATAGAATCCGTCGATCCTTCGCTTTACGAAATAATTCAGGATATAGTGGACGACGTCAGAAGTTCTTAACGGGAAGCGATAATTAGTTTAATTTATATATAGTCTGGATTCCCGCCTGCGTAGGAATGATAAAATAAGCATGGGGGAATAATAAAGAAAAGACCGGAATTATAAAATAAGGTAAATATTTAAATTAAAGTTTAGTCATTCCCGCGCAGACGGGAATCCAGAAATAAGGAGACATCGATATGGCTGTAGAAATTAGCAACAGGCTCGGTCTTGCAAACGTAAAATCTAATTATATTCACACCGCAGGAAGAAAACTTGAAGATATACATGAAAGACTTCTTGAACTTGAAGCAAAAGGCGAGGTTAAGGTAATACACATAAAAGAAGAAAATAAACCTATAGAAGCCGAAACTCTATTAGGCTGGAAGAAAAAAATCCCCACAAATAAATTATGGCATCACAAATCATGCGGACAGTGCGGCAATATTCCGGGATATCCCGTGTCTCTGTTGTGGTTTATGAATCAGATGGGCATCGAATACGTAGATGAAAGAAACCAGACGTCATGCACCGCTTGGAATTATCACGGGTCGGGAACATCTAATCCTGTCGGGCTTGCCGCCGTCGCCGTAAGAAACTGGCACAGGGCATACGAACTAGGTTTATTTCCGCTTTTTCACTGTGCTACTACTTTTGGCGATTATAAAGAAATGAGAAATTTACTCGTCGAAAATAAAGAACTACGCGACGAAGTGCGCAGAATTATGCATAAAATAGGCAGGGATTTAGTTATCCCCGAATATATAGTGCATTACAGCGAATGGGTACATGTTATGCGGTTTGAAATAGCAAAGTTAAAAAAATATGACTTAAGTAATATTATTGCGACGGTTCATCCTGCCTGCCATACATATAAAATGATTCCGGAAGACTGCATTTACGACAAAGACATATATGCGGGGAAAAGAACCGCCGTTTCTACCGGAGTAATGCTTGCCCTAGGAGCGCAGGTGGCTGATTATTCTACATGGTACGATTGCTGCGGTTTTGGTTTCAGGCATATATTGACGGAAAGGGAAGCGTCCAGGTCTTTCGTAATGGACAGAAAAATAAGGCCGATGGTCAGGGAAGCCCATTCTGACGTCTGTATTACTCAGGATACGGGATGCACCACTACATTGGATAAAAACCAGTGGATAGGAAAAGCTATGGGCTACACGGAGCAAGTTCCCGTTATGGCGGACGTTATGTTTGCGGCGTTGACATGCGGCGCGGACGTTTTTAAAATCGTCCAACTTCAATGGCATACTACGGATTGGAGGCCTCTATGCGAAAAAATAGGAATAGACTGGAAAAAATCCGAACAAGAATATAATGCGTATCTAGAAGAACTTAAAGCTGGCGGAAAAACCGTTAATTTATACGAATATCCAAAGAGTTAAAACTGGATTCCTGCAATCTTTGTCTGCGCCAACGGCTTGCCTTGACAATGATGCAGACAAAGATAAAATATATGCAGGAATGACAAAATAAAAAGATTAATTAATATTAAATAACACGGCGATTTAATGGAGGATGTTTTATGTCTGAAAATATTTTAGTGATAGGCGGAGGTCCGGCAGGTTTGAATGCGGCCGTTATGCTTTCAGAATTGGGAGTTAACGTAGCTTTGGTCGAAAGAGATTCTTTTCTCGGCGGCAACCCTAAAAAATTTAAATATAAATTTTTGTTTCCCGATATGCAGCCGGCTGACAACGTAATAGGGGAGCTTATTAAAAAAACCGAATCCGGCGGTAACATAAAAGTTTATTATTCTTCCGAAATTTCTGATTTTAAAGTAAACGGAAAAAAATTTGATGCCGTTATAAAGTCTGCCTCCGGAAGCGAAACTAAAACATTTGATTCCGTTATCGTTGCGACGGGTTTTGAACATTTCGATCCGGCAAGAGACGCAAAGTATTCTTATCAGCTTTTCGACGACGTTATAGATATAAAAGACCTTGAAAGAATGATGGGAGAAAATAATTTTGTAAGACCGTCTAACGGCAAGCCGCCCAAAAAAGTAGCCTTTATTTTATGCGTAGGCTCAAGGGATAGGCATGTAGGAAACCAGTATTGTTCCAGAGTCTGCTGTACGGTTTCCGTAAAACAGGCTATTGAAATGAGAGAGCATTTTCCGGACTGTGAAGCGTATATATTTTACATGGATATAAGGACGTACGGTTTTTTTGAAGATTTATACTGGAAAGCTATGGAAGAACATGACGTGCAGATAGTTAAAGGCAGAATTGCGGAAATTACTTCCGGGCCGGATAATACGGTCGTATGCAAAGGCGAAGACACTCTTTTAAGGGGGCCGTTCGAAATTCCCTTCGATATGGTAGTTCTTGCTTCCGGTATGGAAGGCGGACCGCAGTCTCCCGAAATATCGAGCAAGCTTGGCATCGAACTTGACGAACACGGTTTTTTAAAGCCGGAAAACGTTACGCTTTCTCCGTTTAAATCTAATAAACCCGGAGTTTTTTTGGCAGGCGCGTGTACCGGGCCTAAGGCTATTTCCGATTCTATTACCGAAGGCGCCGCCGCCGCTATGAATGCTTATACTTATGCCGTAAAAAACAGGTAAAATGCCTTATATACTAAAAAATAACAAAATAGATAAAAGATACGAAGAAAAATTTTTCGAGATAGTAAGAGAAAATTTACCGGATGAAAAAATAGAACTTTTTAATTATCTTTTGAAATTTAAAACGGAAATTATAAAGGAGTTTTTATCAGATGTCATAAACGCATCGAAAACCGGAGGTAAATTAAAAAAAGAAAAAGCGGATGAAATATTATCCATGATTTTTTCTATTAGAAGGCATAAGGAAAAAATTTTAAACGGCTTAAGCGAAAATAACTTAAAAAATTCGTTTGTCGTGCTATCAGATATTAAAAAGTCGGCTGAAATAAGGATAGGGCGTTTTTTAGAATTGTTTTCCTATGAAGACGTTATAGTTAAAAGAGACTTAGCTTTAGAAATCTTACATTTTTACGAACCGGATAAGAATGTTTTTTGGACTTCATGGGTTTATAGACAGGATAACGGTACTGGATGTCTGCCGTATATGGCAGATTTTTTAAAACGGACGTGGGACGGCAATCCTTATATTATGCCTTTCAGTATTAAGGAAATGAAAGACGAAATTGATTATCTTTATGAACTGTCGGGCAAAAACGGACTTAATTTGGAACGACCATACGGTGCGGATATTATGTTGAGCTATATGTACTCGGACTATGTTTATAAAATGGTTTACGCCGAATCTAAATCCTTGTCGGTCGGCGTTCCGGATGGATTTACTTTAATGAAAAAACTTCTCGGTATCGAAAAGTTGGAAGAGGCAATAAAATAGGAGGAAAAATATGGCTATAGAAAAGCATGATAAAGAAAATTCGGGCGGCGGCAGACCGGTTGCCGAAAAAGGTGAACATATAGTAGCAAGGCATCTTATTGAAGACGACAATATTAAAGAAGAAAAAAATCTGGTTATAGACGGCGTAGATGTCTCCGGTCGCTGGAATACTTTCATTATTTCACGCGTTGATTCCGATTTCGACAGAAGTTTTTTTGAAGAAATTAAGAAAACGGTAGTCGGTTCAAGAATAAACAGATGCTGGCAGTGCGGGATGTGTACCGCAAGCTGTACCGTGACGCCTTTATATAGAAGATTTAATCCAAGGGCGTTTATTTATATGATGCAGTTGGGCAACTTAAGAGAACTTAAGAAATATATCGACGTTGCATGGAGATGCGTGGGATGCTATAAATGTTCCCAAAGATGCCCAAAACAGGTAAATCCTGCCGAAATGATGGAAGCACTTGCGCTTGTTATGAAAAAATATTTTTCCGAAGAGGTTAAAACTAAATTAAAGCTTGACGAGGAAGTAAAAACAATATACGAAGATATGATAATAGGACACGGAAGACTTGACCTTGCCAAACTTCATACATCCGCAATGCAAAAATCAGGCAGAACTAAAGAGATGCTCGGAAAAATAGAAAGAGGCGCTATTTTTGAAATGGTTAAAGACGGCAGGGCATTTTCCGTATTAAGATTGGGCAAGCCTCATAACTGGAGCAGTTCCAAAGAAGCAATAGAAAATTATTTACATAAATTAAAAACTATTGAAAACAGCGAAGCGGGGGTTTAAATAAATGGATAAATTAAAGGAAAATCAAGCTGCGTATTATCCTGGTTGCGCCTTATTGACTATAGACAGAGCGTATAATAACAGTTCAAAGTTGGTTTCAAAAAAAATGGGCATTGAACTTGTAGAAATACCCGATTATAACTGTTGCGGAATAGGAGAAATGAAATCTAAAGGCGCAGCTTCTATGTACTTGCCTCTTAGAAATATGATGATTGCTAAAAACAGGCTCGGCTCTAAAAATTTAGTTATGGCTTGTTCTGTATGCTACCACGAATTTTCCAGGTCTATTAACAGAGTTAAGGAAAATCAAAACGAACTTACCGCAGTAAACGAAATATTTAAAGAAGCGGGCGAATTTAAAGAGGAATATATTCCGGACGGCGAAGCAAGACACATTCTCGAGTTTTTGTATAACGAAAAAGGCGTAGAAGAAGTAAAAAAGAACGTCGTTAAACCCCTTAAAGGACTTAAAGTAGCTCCTTATTATGGATGCCTTTATTCCAGACCTTCTATGTACACCTTTACGGATAAAAAACCTAAAATGGATAATTCAGAAAGACCCCGTTTCATGCATGAATTTTTAGAAGCATTAGGTGCGGAAACTGTTTTTTACGGCAATGAAGTGCAGTGCTGCGGCGGCAGAAACGTAGTTCAGGACGAGGAAACATCCTTTACCTTATGCTCTCAGACGATTTCAAAGGCTAAAAAAGCCGGAGCCGATGTTATAGCTCTTATATGCCCTAAATGCGCCGGCGCATTAGACGTCAATCAGCCTAAGATAGTCGAGAAATTTGGAAAGGACTCCGAACTCCCTATTGTTTATCTGACGCAGTTAATGGCATTAGCGTTCGGTTTTTCAAAAAAAGAAGCGGAATTCAGCGATATGATTTCGGAACCGTTAAAAGTTCTTAACGAAAAAGGTTTTTAAATTTTAAGTTTAATTTTTTAAATTAAAATTCTTTAGAAGAGAATTTTTTAAACATATATTTATCTTTGTAAAGAAAATCTTTTAATATATAAAATTTTACCGTCCTGATTTTCTGGCCGAATTTATTTTTTATCACGGTTTTCTTAACGAGAGAACAACTCTTAAAATTTTCGCATAAGCTTTTTTCTAAGTTTTTTCCGTATTTTGTATCTATCACGTAAAGAAAATTCCGTCCTTTTTTGTTTTTAAAATTATTCCAAAGCGAATATTCATTGTTTCTCATAAAATAGTTAAACGAGTACGTCTGCGGTCTTCCTTTAACGTAATATGCAAGTTCGCTTGCAGTTTGAAATCTTCTTGCGGCTATAAGAAGCCGGTCTTTTTTGTATTTATTTAAAATAAAATCTGCATCTTTGCCAATATTTTTCCATCCCAGCATATCCCTTAAAGGACTTTTGCTTATCTTAACGTTAAACAGTTTTCCTACCGCGGGATAATAAGGGGAAATAAAAATAATAACCGAAAACAGAATGCCGGTAATAAACGAAAGGCCGTAAAAATAAACGATTATTTTTTTTATTTTCTTATTAGAAGTTTCATAAAGTCTGTAAGCGACAAGAGAAGCAAGCAGGAAAGCCGGAAAATATAAAAAAACAGGCCAGTTAGGCTGAACCATAGTTTTTGTGCATTGATATAAAAAATATAAAAAAGGTATTATAGATGCCGAGGAAAGGACTAAATAAACGTCGTTCTTTTCTTTTAAGGCGATGTATAAGCCGGCAAATATAGAAACCATCATTATTAAAAATAAAAATGGAGAAATAATACCCGCCTGCGATCCTATAAATAAAGTAAGGTTTTTTGAAAATATATCAAAGCTTTTATATCCGCCCGACAGCGTCATAAGATGCCTGAACGATACGAAATCGTTAAAGCTGTTCCAAACTATTACGGGAGCAAATATAATTACCGATATTAAAAACGCTATATAAGGCTCTTTTTTAAAAAGATATTTTCTGTGTTTACGGCTTAAAATAAGAAAAGCTAAAACTATAGGATAAATAAATGCCGCCGTATATTTACTCAGTAAAGCAAATCCGGTGGATATTCCGATTAAATACCAGTAAAAATCTTTACCGGAAATAATAAAATATATCAACAGCAGAATCGTCAACGAAAAAAACAGCATCTGTAAATTTCCGTAAACTATCAGAATAGAACCTATATTTAATATCGGAACTGCATTTAATAAAATCGCCCATATTAACGGCGGCAAGGTTTTTCCGGTTATTTTTTTTAAAGCCGAATATGCAAACAAAGACAAAAGCAAAGAAATAGCGGGCGCGGCAAATCTGACGAAAAACTGGGAATTGAATCTTCCGAAAAAAGTTGTTAACGCGATAGTATAGGCAACCATAGGAGACATATCGTAATATGAAAGAGCAAGATGCCTCGACCATTGCCAGTAATAAGTTTCTTCCGGTATAAGATCTATTTTAGTTATCAATATAAGCCTGACGGCGAATAAAATAATCAGGATTAAAAAAAGAGAGTAAGTAATTATTTTGTTTTTATTCATAGTGTTATTAATTTTTTTAGAAACATTATACGATTTTTAAAGTTAAAATAAAATCAAAAAGATTATAATTTTTATAAAAAATAATAAAAATACTTGACATTTAATTTAATTGAAGGTATTTTATATTTAGATAAATTTTATATAAATTAAATTTAAAAAATAATTTATTAATATTTTATATATAAAGTTTTGTATATAAATTGCCGATTTATTTAATAAAGTGAGGTTTTCATGGCGCTTAAATTTGGAATAGGTTCAAAAAAGAGCGTGGGTATAGACATTGGATCCAGCTCTATTAAAGTAATTGAACTTTCTAAAAGCGGACATAAATATTATATAGACGTTTTAGACACAATAGACCTTCCTTCCGGAGCCGTAGGAGGAGGCATTGTAAACGATGCGGCTTCTACCGCTTCATACCTTAAAAATTCTCTTGCGAAGCACGGCGTCAGCGAAAAAAAAGTAGTAATCGGAATACCCTGCAAGCACGTAATAATAAAAACTATAGAAATGCCTAAAATGAAACCGTCGGAACTTGAATCTTCGATTTATTACGAAGCTCAAAGATATATAACGTACGACATGAACGAAGTATCATTGGATTACGTGGTTTTGGGAGATTCGCCGTCCGAGCCGTCAAATAACGCTATAATGATAATTGCCGGCAAAAAAGATATAATAGAAAACCAGTCCGATTTTTTTCACGAGTGCGGTTTAAATCCTTATATAATAGACGTGGACTGTATAGCTTTAGAAAATATGTTTAATTTTAATTATCCCGAAGAATTCGACGAACTTATATCCATAGTAAAAATAGGCGCGTCTGAAACAAACGTACACATAATCCAAAAAGGGACTAATTTATTCAGAAGAGATATACCTATCGGCGGAATCAACATAACCGAAGAAATAGCCAAAAAATTTCAAATTAATTTTAACGAAGCCGAAAATATTAAAACCGGAAATATGGGAAACAGAAGCGAAGATTTTAAATCGGAATTCAATATATATTTAGATATGATTTTGACCAGGGTTATTTCCGAAATTCACAGGACCATAGACTATTTTGCGGCAAATAACGACAAACAGTATCCGAAAAAAATTTATTTAACGGGCGGTTCTGCGCTGCTCGGCAGCATATTGCAGGAAATAGAGAGCAAAATCAATATTCCTGCATCAAATTTAAATCCTTTTAGAAATTTACTTTTTAAGCATGAATCGTCCGATGCTATTCATAATTTTTTCGGAGTAGCCGTCGGTCTTGCGTTAAGGGGAGCGGAATAAATTGATTAAAATCAATTTGAACAAAAAACCTAAAAAAGTAAAAATTTCCATAGAAGCGGGAAGCCTGCGAAATATGCTTATCTTCTTAATAATTCCGGTTATAGCGGGCGGAATAGTTATTTTTTTAATGCAGTCTTCTATAGAAAGTAAAATAAACGATATAAATAAGAATATAAAAATCTATAATGCAAAAACGGTAGTGTTAATGCCCCAAGTCGAAAAAGTCAACGCGCTTAAAGCAAAGGATGCTCAAATATTGCAAAAGATTAACATTATTAAAACGTTAAAAAAGGCTCAGATGGGTCCGTTGGGATATATATATTACATTACTGCGGCAATTCCAAGGTTTTCATGGATTAATTCTTTAAAATCCAATAAAGGCGTTATATCCGTTTCAGGAACAGCATTAGACGGGCAGGTCGAGTCTATATTTATGAATAATTTAAGCAAAACGGGTTTTTTTAACGACGTAAGTTTAATACAGACTTCCGAAACAAAAAAACAAGGACTGAAACTGCAAAATTTCAGCATGACTATGAACGTAAAAGGCGAAGCATTGTCTAAAAATGCTTTAAAAAAATAATATGAATTTAGAATCTATAAAATCTAAAATCGATTTAAAGAATCCTAAAGTTTTGGGAGCAATTATAAGCATAGTTTTGTTTATAGTTATTATAGGCGTTTACTATTATTTTATATATTCCGGATTAAAATCGAAGGAAGCGCAAAAACAAAACACGTTAAATGCCGCAACGTCTAAATATAATTCGTATTTGTCGTTAGCAAGGAGCTATCCCGTTATAGTAAAGCAGGATAAAAAGTTAAGCAAGGAATTTGCAGGTTTGCTTTTAGAACTTCCGTCTAAGAAAAATATACCTCAGCTTTTAATGAAAATTTCGAACTACGAAAAAGTTTTAAATCTTAATTTGAATATGTTTAAACCGGATAAAGGAACGGCTAAAGGTTTTTACGAAACCGTTCCTTTTTCTATGAATATAAGCGGAAATTTTTATAACGTGTATAAGTTTTTTTATAAACTTGCGTCTATGAAAAGAATAATCGACGTCCACGGCGTTTCTATTTCAAAGAAAGCTAAAGGCGGCAGCGTTTCGGTTTCTTTTCAAGGAACTACTTTCTCGTTCATAGGAGCCGTAAAGCCGAAGTTTCCGGTAAAGCCGGCGCAAAAACCGACAACGGTCAAGAAACCATAGAAATAAGCAAGGCAATGAGTTAAAGAGGTATAAAATGGCAATTATTAATAAACCGCCGATAAATAATACAAACGATATGGCTGAAAATTTAATTAAAAAAATAAAACAGGGGAAACGGTTTAAGTTTATTTTTGAATTTTTATCGTTTGCCGCATTTTTAGTTTTTTTAACCGGCTTAATTTTTTATGCACCTTCTTGTTATGCAGGCAGCGTTAATAATAACGGAACGCATAATAAAAGTAAACAGGTTAAAAAAGTAAAAAGCAGCAATATCGCGTATCCTTATTATTTAAAGAGGGACCCGTTCCAGACTTTTTTATATACCCAAAGGCCGACGACGTCATTTAAATCAGGAGAATTGCCTTTATTGCAGTACGCCGTTTCGTCCCTGAAAGTCGTCGGCATTATGAGCAGAAGAGGAAAATATTTTGCTATGGTTCAGACGCCGGACGGAAGGTCTTATATAGTTACCGACGGTTCTTTGATAGGCGTAAACAGGGCAAAAGTTGTTTCCATTACATCTAGCGCCGTAAATTTAGTAGAAAGAACTTATAATATTTTAGGTCAAATGCGGTCCATGAATTTAGTTATGCCGCTACAATAGAGCAATAACAATAAAAATAAAACAATGCGATAGTTATTAAATTTTATTAGCTATGGAGAACATAATATGAGAACGAGAAAATTATTATTTATGCCTTTTATATTTATATTATTCTTTATTTTGTCCGCAGGAATTAGTCTATCTTCGGCTTATGCAGGGCAAAACACTGATGGCGGTGGAAACGGCAGCGGAGTCAAAAAATTTTTCGTAGATCCTTCCGATATGAGAGTCAGCTTCAATTTTCAGAATGCTAACGTTTCCGACGTAATAAGAATGATAGCGAAAGTTTCCGACATGAACGTTTTGATAGGCTCAAACGTGAAAGGAACGGTTACTATGAAAATGAAAGACGTTCCGTTGAAAAATATATTATCCCTTATATTAGAGGCTTACGGTCTCGGCATGATAAAAAAGGACGGAATATATTATATAAACTCTACAGGAACTATAGCGACCGTAGTCTCGTCGGAAAAAAAAGCGAGAGCGATTTCGGAACATAAAGTAACGAGACTCGTTCCAATTAATTACGTTTCGGCAAGCGGTTTGATGGCAAAAGTAAAATCGGTCTTAAGTTCGCAGGGCAGGGTAGTTTACGATAAATCCCTTCATTCTTTGCTTATTACGGATATTCCAAACCGCGTCGCGAGAGC
>SHMQ01000050.1 GCA_008534395.1 Candidatus Acidulodesulfobacterium acidiphilum | reverse complement strand
CATATAAAAAGAAATAATTAACGATAAAAGATGTTGCGTAAAATTAATCTGACACCTTTTACTTAACGCAATGGCGGAGAGAGAGGGATGAGCGTCCTTCGGACGCTAAAAGCGACGAACCCCCTAATGCGCTACGCGCTCCGGGTGTTCGAATCCTATGGCCTGTATTGAATTAAATGACTGTATAAGAAATAGCG
>SHMQ01000049.1 GCA_008534395.1 Candidatus Acidulodesulfobacterium acidiphilum | reverse complement strand
ATGGCGGAGAGAGAGGGATGAGCGTCCTTCGGACGCTAAAAGCGACGAACCCCCTAATGCGCTACGCGCTCCGGGTGTTCGAATCCTATGGCCTGTATTGAATTAAATGACTGTATAAGAAATAGCGTTTATTTATGGCGGAGAGAGAGGGATGAGCGTCCTTCGGACGCTAAAAGCGACGAACCCCCTAATGCGCTACGCGCTCCGGGTGTTCGAATCCTATGGCCTGTATTGAATTAAATGACTGTATAAGAAATAGCGTTTATTTATGGCGGAGAGAGAGGGATTCGAACCCCCGGATGTTTTAAGCATCAACGGTTTTCAAGACCGCCGCCTTAAACCGCTCGGCCATCTCTCCTTATAGAGTTTATTATTATATTATAAATATTGATTTCTATTATTGCAATATAAAACTTGCGGCATACGAATGATTTACATGCGTGGGCCGGTAATCCTTTTTGTAATTGGCCTTAGCGAATTATTACGAATTAATCATGCGTGCGTTTTTGCTAAACCATCATAATACGTGCGAATATTTCCGAAGATAAAAGCATTCCTCTTATAGTAAGCGAAATATTGTCTTTAAAATTTTGCATAAGTCCTTCTTTTATAAATCTATCTATAATTTCGTTCCCTGCTAATTCTCTAAGTATTTTTTCGTCAATTCCGGAAGACGTTCTAAGCGACAGAAATATCTCCTCGTTTATTTTATCGTTTTCCGTAAGGATTTCTGCAAAATCTCCGTCGTTTTTATTTTGTCCGCTATTCCGCTTTTTAATCCGGCTACTTTCTTCTTTGCAATTATCTCTTGAAATATTCCGAATATATTTTTCTAAATCCGGAACATTCGTTTTTCGAATTTCTTTACCGTTTTCAAGTTTTAAAAAAGATGAAGCAGAAGGCCCTAATCCCAAATATTCGCCCCTGTTCCAGTAGTTTATATTATGCCTGCTTTCATATCCGTTTTTGGCAAAGTTGGATATTTCATAATGTCCGTAAAATTGTTTGTTTAATATTTCGCATAATATTATATAATAATCCGTTATTTTTTCTTCGTCTATAAATTCGGGCGATTTATGGGCAGGAAAACTGTTTTTATCGTTATAAATTTTATAAAATAAGCTTCCTTCTTCGATAGACAGCATATAGGCCGATATATGTTCGGGGGAAATGTCTAAAATATTATTAATATCGTCTAAAAATATATTTTTCGTCTGTCCGGGAAGTCCTATTATTAAATCGAGCGAAATATTGCTGAATCCTGCTTTTTTGGCGTTATTAACGGCGCGGTATATATCTTTTTTATTATGAATTCTTCCGGCGGTTTTCAATACGCCGTCGTCGAAACTCTGCGCTCCTATAGAAAGCCTGTTGAATCCGAGCATCTTCAATTCGTATAATTTTTCTAAATCGCAGCTTTCCGGATTTATTTCCGTTGTTATTTCCGCATCGCCTGTAATTTTGAAGTTTTTTCCCATAAATTCCATTAAACCGCTAAAAAAAACGGATGGCATAACGGAAGGAGTGCCTCCGCCGAAATATATGCTTTTTATGCGGGCATTTTCCAAATGATATTTTTTTACGTTTAGCCCTATTTCTTTTATTAAAAATTCCCGATAAAGTTCGGTGAAGTTTAAGCTATAAGTTTTTTTTAATTTAACTAAAGGTATAGAATAAAAATTACAGTAATTGCATTTGCTCTTGCAGAGCGGTATATGAATATATAAGCTCAATTCACTCATTGATTTACGCTATATAATATAAATTATTTATGGTTAAATTTGTGCCCGTATATCCTTAAAATTTATTATTATATATGATATAATATTTAAAACGTAATTTGTAAATATTAAATTGAATTTATATAGACCGCATAAGCCTATGGCCTTTATAAATCCATTAACATTTAAACTGGAGGTTTAAATCTATGGATAATAATGTTAACAAAAATATTTTATCTCAAAAAGCGGTAAAAATAAAGGACGGAGTATATTATACCGGAGCATTTGATCCGGATCTTAGGGTATTCGACATTGTCGTACCCACCGCTAACGGAACAAGCTATAATTCTTATTTCATTCAGGGAAGCGAAAAATCCGCCCTGATAGATACCGTAAAACTGAATACTAAAGACCAGCTTATAAATAAGTTAAACTCGGTTACCGATATTTCTAAAATAAATTATATAATCATTAATCATACCGAACCGGACCATTCCGGCGCGCTTCACATAATTAAAGAAATCGCCAAAGACGCTACGCTTGTTTATTCAAAAAACGCTCATCATTTCGTACAGCATATTATAAAAAAAGATTATAATAATATTACCGTAGGCGACGGCGATTCCTTAGATTTGGGCGGCAAAACCCTGCAGTTTATAAGCGCTCCGTTTCTGCACTGGCCGGATACTATGTTTACCTATCTTAAAGAAGATAAAATACTTTTTCCCTGCGATTTTTTCGGAGCCCATTATTGCGATGCCAATATTTTTAACGATTTAATAACTAACAAAGAAGAGGCTTTTGAGGATTTTAAATTTTATTTTACCCATATAATGAGACCGTTCAAAAATTATTCTTTGAGCGCGATAGAGAAAATTAAAAACTTAGATATAAATATTATTGCGCCGTCACACGGTCCGGTATTGAGGGAAAATTTAAAAAAATATATAGACTGGTACATCGAAGCAAGTAAACCGAATAATTCTGATTCTACTCTGAAAAAGATTGTAATAGTTTATGCTTCTGCTTACGGAAATACCGAAGAAATGGCAAAACACATCGCTAAAGGAGCGGCTATAGACGGACTTACGGAAGTAGATTTAATAAATTTAGTCGACCGCAACTCTGATTACGTAGTCGATGAAATTGAAAAAGCGGATGCAGTAATAGTTGGTTCGCCTACGCTTAACGCTAAACCTCCAAAACCTATATTCGACATGATATCTTCCTTAGTTATGCTTAACGTTAAAAATAAAAAAGCGGCGGTATTCGGATGTTATGGATGGAGCGGTGAAGCGGTTCAAATGATACAGGATATTTTGAAAAGCTTGAGATTTGTTATAGCGCAGGAAGGCTTAAAAATTCAAATGACGCCATTTGAGGAAGATTTGGTTAAATGCGAAAAATTCGGAATGGATTTTGCATATAAAATAACGCAGGATTCATAGTATTTTATTGTATTATATATTACCCGTACGCCAATATATTTATAATTTTTCTGTTTTTATTTTTAAAATAATAAAGAATATAAAAATGAAAAATTATTTATATCAATAAAAAAATATTAAAAATAGGTCAAATAAGATAAAATAGGTTAATTATAATGGGTTATCATAAAGAGACAGATAAATTTTTACCGTTATCCGGCGGCAAAAGAGGCGAATCTGCAGAAGTTGCAGAAGACGGCGGAAGGTCTTTAATCTGGGAAGATAACGATTTTAATTTTTATACAAAAATAAACGGAGAGGATGTTTTTATAGGAAGGGGAATGAACGTTCCTTTTCCTTTCGAGGAGGGCGACTGCTGGTCTCTTTCGGACGGTAAAACTTTTGTTTATGAAAACGGAATTATAAGCAAGGTCGAATCGTTTAATAAAGACGGCAACATACTAAAATTGAAAGAATGTCTTGAAGACTTGTATTTCAAGTTCGAAGAGTCATATCTTTATTCCGACCCTCTTGGATTCGTCCATAAATTCGATGACGCTAAAGATATAGAAATAGCCGGTTTTATAGCGGCAGGATTTGCTTTCGGCGGTGTCCCGCAGATTCTTAAAATATTGGATAAAATAGACGGTATAACAGGCCATAAATTTTACGAATTTACTTTCAATTTTAATGTGAAAGACGGATTAAAATTTTTTAAAGGTTTTTATTACCGCTTTATAAAAGAAAAAGATATCGCCGCATTGTTTTTAATTTTAAGCAAAATAATACGGCAATACGGTTCTATAGAAAATTTTTTCCTTATAGGATATAGTCCGTCCGATATAAATTTAAAAAAAGCTATCGAAAGTTTTTGCGAAAGAGCTTTGCGTATTGCCGATTTTTCGTCAATTTACGGAACAAAAAATCTTCCCGAAAATTCCATGGTTCGTTTTTTCTTTACGTCGCCAAAAGATAACAGCCCGTGTAAAAGGATAAATTTATATTTAAGATGGATGGTCAGAAATTCGGACAATCTTGATTTCGGTATCTGGAATAACGGCATTCAGCCTTATCAGCTAATTATGCCGGTAGATACGCATATAGGCAGGATAAGCAAGTATATAGGTTTAACCAAACGGAAAAATCCGTCTTTTAAAATGGCGGAAGAAATAACGGAAAATCTTAAGAAATTGGATTACCACGATCCTACTAAATACGATTTTGCTATTACAAGGCTGGGAATATTGGATATATGCAAAAAAGGCGGAAATAGGTTGGATTGCGATAAATGCGGTATTTATGCGATTTGTAATTTTAAAGACTGATTTTATATCTATACAATATATATGCTTACTAACCCAATTAAATTTTTAAATTAAAAAAGGATTGCCATCGATGAAAAATAAGAAATTAAAATATGTTTTGTTTTTTATGTTTATAGCGGTATTTTTTACTGCATTTTTGAATATAACAAATACGCGCCCTGCCTTTTCTCATAAAACTTTAAATAAGAAGTCCGTTGCAGTTAAAAAAATTAATGGGAAAAACATTGAAAAATTATACAAAAAATACGGAGCATATATAATAAAAAAAGACGTCGTATTAAAACTTAATAAAAATTACGAATTGCGCGAGCATGTTACGGAGTCTTTAAAAATACTTTCTCAAAGAGGTATAAATAAATATTCTGAAGTCGTTATACCCTTTTCGACGAAATATCAAAAAATTAAATTTTTATACGCCTATACTCTGCTTAACGGAATGTTTAAAATTCCTATAGGAAAACATGCCGTTAATATTGTATCTCCGGGTTTTGCGGTTAATTATCCTGCTTACTCGGATATAAAATATCTGACTCTTTCTATGCCGGCGGTAGAAGACGATGCCGTAATAAACTTTTCTTATGAAATAAATAATTTTAAACCCCTTATTAAAAACGGCGTTTTTTATACGAACTATTTTTCTTACGGTATTCCGGTTAAAAAAAATAATTTTTTGCTCTTTTATCCTTCGGGTTTTAAGCTTAATCTGTATCTTCATAATATAAAAAAATCTTATTTATTAAGAAAAACCGTTTTGCTTAAGAATAAAAAATTGACTGAATTAAGCATTTCCGCAAATAATGTTCCCGCTATAAAAAAAGAATCCAATATGCCTCCTGAAAAAAATTTAAGGAGTTATATAGCCTTATCTACTTATACGTCATGGCGGATTCTTTTGAATAAAATAAACGCAATGTTTGAAAAAGCCGAAAAGCCGGATAAAAAAATAGCAAAGTTCGTTGAACCCGCAATTAAAAAATATAAAAGCAAATATAACGGCGGTATTATAGAAGAAAGAAAAGAAGCGTCAGCTATATACGATAAGTTTGTCAAAACTTTCAGGTATGCAGGGATCGGTTACGGAATAAACGGTTATAGTCCGGTTGATGCCCCGGTTGTTTTTAACGACGGTTACGGCGATGCTAAATCTTTGGCGGCTCTGCTTATAGCTATGCTGAAAACGGCAAAAATAAACGCTTACCCCGTATTAATCGCGTCTTTAAATACGGCAGATTTTAATAAGAGAACAATTTCGCCTAAGCAGTTTGATTCGGTTTTGGTAGGTTTGACTTTTAAAGAAAACGGACGCTATGTCCGCCGTTACCTGTATCCCGATTCATCCTCTTATAAAGCTTTCGATATTCCTTTCGAGTTGTCCGGCAGAAAAGGCATTGCAATTTTAGGTCATAATAAATTTAAATTTATTAAAACTCCTTCCGAAAAACCGAACCAAAACGAAAAAATATTTTTGTTTAAAGGAAAAATAAACAAAAACGGGACGCTAAGCGGAACGGTATCAGTCAAGTATAAAGGGGTTTATTCTAATTATGAAAGATCTTCGCTAAAAAATATAAATCGTTACGAAAAAACAATTAAAGTTTATAATTCTTTATATAATTTTTTACCTGGAGCGCAGATTAAAGGTTTTAACTTTAAGAATTTAAGAAATATAAATAAAAATTTGAAATTAATAATTAAAATTAAAGATAAGAACTATGGAACAAAAAAAGAAGACAAATTATTGTTTCATTCAGTATTGCCGGTCGATTCGGGATTGCTCGGCCTTGTTTTAAAAAGAAAAAGGCGGTATAATTTAATAATAGGATATCCTTTTGAACATAAAGGCTTAATTGTAATTAAACTTCCGGCGAAATCTTATATATACTATATGCCTAAGGAATTAAAACTAAAGGAGAATTCAAGTTCTGCATATTCGGGATGTAAATTCTTAAATAACAAAGCGGAATTAATTTGCTCATATAAATTTGAATCCAAAAAACCGACGGTTTCGACCGAAGAATATAAGATATATAGAAAAATTATCAGGCTGTATATGCAGTATATTAAAAATTACTTTATCGCGGTTTCTAACGTTTATTTTTATTAATTATCCATATTTAAGGAGATTTAATTATGAGAAGCATGACGGAAGAAGATTTAAAAGCGGCTTTTGCAGGAGAAAGCCAGGCGCATGTTAAATATATGATTTTTTCGGAAGAGGCGGAAAAAGAGGGAAAACCAAGGTTAGCCAACATATTCAGGGCGATAGCCAGAGCGGAACTGATTCATGCAAAAAATCATTTAAGGGCTCTCGGAGGTATTAAAAAAAGCGGTGAAAACATTTTAGCCGCATATAACGGAGAGAATTATGAAATAGAAGAGATGTATCCGGTTTTTAACGAAACTGCTAAGTTTCAAAATGAGAAGGAAGCCCAGCTCTCAACTCACTATGCTTTAGAGGCGGAAAAAATTCACAGGGATATTTATAAAAAAGCTAAAGAACTTTTTGACGCAGGTAAAGATTTTGACGGAGAAACGGTTTACATATGTCCTGTATGCGGACATACCCACGTGGGACAGGAAGCTCCGGACAAATGCCCTGTTTGCGGGTGCCGTAAAGATAAATATATTAAATTCAGCGCATAAAAAATAAAACCGGAATATTGCATAAATAAACCGCATAGTAAATTATATATCATATTAATGGTTGGAGTTAATCTTATGCCAGTAAATTTACTATAAAATTTGACAATAGAATTTTTTGTGGTATTATAAAATATATATATTATTTATGTATTAATCGAGTAAATATTATAAAAAAAAGGGGGTAATTAAAATGGTTCAGGGAATTAATGCAAATCCTACGGCATCCCAACTATTTCAAAGCAATCAAACAAATGCCAATAAAGGACAATATCAGAATATTTCCGGCCCTAACGACGTTGCAGATAAAACTGCCGCATTAACTCTAAAAACGGTCAACACTTTGAATCAAGGTTTGGTAAATGCGCTAAATCAAACTACTGCGAACCTTAATCAAAATATCCAGAGTCTTCAATCTGCGGGCAACGGTAATGCCGCAAATCAGAATCAGTATAATAACAATGGACAGACTGTTACTATAGGAACCAATCAAACCGGAAACGTATTGAGTAAAATCGTTTAGAACGATATTTTAAATGCAAAAAAAATTAGACGATTTAATAATATCTGCGAAATCGTTTAAAGCTAAAAGAGCTGCAGTAGTAGTTGCCGAAGACGATTTCGTCGTTGAAGGGATAATTTTAGCTTATAAAAAGGGTATTATAATCCCAATACTTATAGGCAACAAAAATAAAATAATTTCCATCCTTAAAAAAAAAGAAAAAAATATTTCTGCGAATGATTTTGAAATAATCGGCACGGACAATGATGTCGATGCGTCTGTTATTGCCGTTAAATTAGCCTACGATAAAAAAGCCGACGTTATAATAAAGGGACATATCCATACGGATATATTAATGCATCAGCTTATCCGCATGGAAAGCGGATTAAGGACTAACAGGTTTATTTCCCATATATTTTGCATGGAAATAAAAACTTATAAGAAATTAATCTTTATAACCGATGCGGCTATTAATATTAATCCCGATATAGTTCAAAAAGCGCAGATACTTCAAAACGCCATCGATATCTGCAAAATAATCGGCGTCAAACATCCTAAGGCGGCAATACTTTCGGCGGTGGAAACCGTTAACCCTAAGATAGCTTCTACTATGGATGCTGCAATTATTTCCAAGATGGCGCAGAGGGGTCAAATTACGGGCGGCATTGTTGACGGACCTCTGGCTTTCGATAACGTTATTTCAAAAAAAGCGGCGGAAGAAAAAGGAATCAAAAGCGAGGTATCCGGCGATGCCGATATAATATTGGTTCCAAATATAGAATCCGGCAACATACTTTTTAAAGATTTAGAATATCTTGCAGGAGCTAAAGTGGCAGGAATAGTAACGGGGCTTAAAGTGCCGGTGGTGCTTACATCCAGGGCGGATAACGCCGAAGCGAGACTTTATTCGGCGGCGTTTGCTTCTATAGTTTCCGAAAACTATTCTAAATTTTTAGAATATAAATCATGGATATAAGAATATAAAATGCAAAAAGGGACCGAAGATTTTATTAAAATGAAATTAAACGGCGAAAAAATCGTAATGATTACCGCTTATGATTACGTTCAAGCCGGAATAGCGGAAGAGGCGGGAGTCGATATAGTATTGGTAGGCGATTCGCTTGCAACTACCGTTCAAGGAAAAGATAATACGATAAGCGTTACGTTGGACGAGATGATTTACCATACTAAAATAGTAAGGGCAGGTTTAAAAAATACTTTTTTAGCATGCGATATGCCTTTTATGTCTTATCAGGTAAACTCCGAGCAGGCTTTGATTAATGCCGGCAGAATACTAAAAGAAAGCGGAGCAAACGCCGTTAAAATGGAAGGCGGCGCTAATATAACCGTCACCGTTAAAAAACTGACCGAAAGCGGTATTCCCGTAATAGGACATATAGGTCTTATGCCGCAATTTATTAATGTTATGGGCGGTTATAAAGTCCAAGGTAAAATAAGTTCGCAAATCGATAAGCTTGTCGAAGACGCTAAGGCTCTCGAAGACGCAGGCGCATTTATGATAGTGTTGGAGGCAATGCCTGAAGACGCCGCGGTAAGCGTAAAAAAAAGCATAAATATTCCTACTATAGGAATAGGAGCCGGAAAATATACCGACGGACAGGTGCTGGTATTTTACGATGCGGTAGGAATGTTAGCTCAAAAACCTCCTAAATTCGTTAAAAAATTTGCGGAATCCCGCCCTATAATAATCGAAGCCTTAAAAACATACGGCAAGGAAGTTAAAGATGGTTCTTTTCCGGCGGAAGAAAATATCTATAGACAAAAATAAACACAAATAAAAAAATATAAATATAAAAATTTAAGACTATTATTTTTAAAACGAGGTGAAATATTTTATGAATTATCTATCCTACTTTAAGTTTAGAGGCACTCTAAATAATGACTCAAAATACCCCGCACTTTCTCTTATAGCTTTTATATTAAAAATAGCAGCCTTTGTTTATTTGGTAGTCGGATTAATTGGTACTTTTATAATGTCCTTTGTGTGGGCAGATCAGGCGGGAAAAATGTCGGAGATGTTTGGAAGAGGCGGATTTAATATAGGTTCGGCTTTATCATCGTTCTTTTTCTCATTGATCGGCGGCATAATAGTAACGATAGTTATATTTTTATTGTTATGGGCCTATGCGGAATTAATTTTAGTATTAATGGATATTGAGCACAATACTTCTAAAAGAAACGAAAATTAATTTTTTAGCTTTTTAAATATTAATTAATAATTTCAGTCTATTTAATGAATTAATTTCTATTGAGAAATTACGCTTTTATTTCTTCCGCTATTTTTGGCTTTATAAAGTGCATTATCGGCTCTTTTTATAAATGAAGTTTCGTTTTCGTTTTCCATAAGTTCCGCAATGCCGGAACTTAAAGTAATCCGTATACCTTTATACGAAAAATAATGTAATTCTGCCTGAATCCTCAATTTTTCGGATAGCAAGTAGGCATTATTTAAAGAAGCGTAAGGCGCTATTACCAAAAACTCCTCTCCACCCCATCGTATTAAATAATCCCCGCTTCTTATGTTTCCTGTTATAAGAGAAACGATATCTTTCAATACCTCGTCGCCGGTTACATGTCCGTATTTATCGTTTATTGCTTTAAAAAAATCTACGTCGATCATTATGACGGAAAGAGGATATTTATATCTTTTTGCCCTATCGATTTCTTTTCCGATAATCTCTTTATATTTATTTCTATTGTATGCTCCGGTTAAAGGATCTACTTCGGATAATTTTTTGAGTTTTTTTTCCAATTCAACCCTGTCCGTTATATCTCTTGCAATACATACCCCTATAGGGTATTGATTTTTATTTTTATAAATGCGGCTGGTAACTTCAAAAGGTATTATCCTTCCGTCTTTTGTTTTAATTTCGGTGGTATAAGTCATCGTGCCTTTTTCGAACAAAAGTTTCATCATATTTAATATATCTTCATTGGTTGCATTAATAATATTTAGATGGCTTAATTTTAAAAATTCATTTTTAGAATAGCCAAGTTTTCTTAATGCCATGTCATTTACCTCTATGAAGTGTTTTGGGACGGCATCGCCGGTAAATTCCGTCACGTAAGCAAGATCGTATATATTGTCGAATATTAAATTAAATTTTGTATAAAGAATTTCTATTTCCTTAGTTTTTCTTTTTGAATAAAAGATAAAAAAAAGTATGGACGCAAATATCAATAAGGAACCTGTTAAATAAATCAGATTAACATAGTTTCGTATTATTCTTTCACGCTTTATTGTTTTATCAACTGCCTTTATGGCAAACGGCGAAAAAACGGGGGAATCTTTATAAAGGGCAAGTTCTATCGGCGTAAGAAATATTTTTTTTGAAATTAAGCTGTGATATTTTATAATTCTCTTTATTATCGGCCTTATAAGGTTGATATAATTAAAATATGATTTATTTACGTAAGGTAAAATAGTTTTTGTTCCAATCCGTGAAGTTTTTATATAATGTTTTACAATTTTAAAATCTTTATCCGTTAAGGACATTAAGACTTTAGCCTTAATTAAGGATGTTTTGAGCTTGTTTTTATCGTTTAACTTAGAATATTTTATAATTGAAGCAGACTCGATAATCAGATCATTTAAATCGGTAGAAAGTTTAGTAGTATAAAGCGCAAGATCGGTAGATTTTTTAACGTAAAGGTCGATTTCACTTTGTAAAATCACATAAACTAACGAGGCAATAATTGAATATAAAATCAGAATAAGTAAACCGGTAAATATGATTTTAGAGATACGGGATAAAGGCTTTATATTTAATATACCCATAATATCTCGATAATTATTACATTTTGCAATACTTATAGACAGTATTAGCTATCATTTATGCCTGAAGAAATGTCGTAAAATACTTTATTTACTACAGTTTTATGTGGTGAGCCGCGCGGGAGTCGAACCCACGACCACCTGATTAAAAGTCAGGTGCTCTACCTGCTGAGCTAGCGGCTCTTT
>SHMQ01000048.1 GCA_008534395.1 Candidatus Acidulodesulfobacterium acidiphilum | reverse complement strand
TAAGCCGCCGACAAAGATATCATTGGCGTTGCCTCCTTTAATTTAAAGTTATTTTGGTCAATAACTATTTTATAGGAGGTGCGCCTATTTTGCCATTGGAAATTTACACAAGATATTTTACACTATCAACAATTTTATTCAGACCATAGTTCAAACAGGCTGGTTTTCCGCTAACGGCGGCGGAACTTGTCCGGCGGCTCCGGCCGGATGCCCCGGAACTGCGGGGAGCTGTCCCTACGTGACTCTTTCGACGGTTTATGCGGATTATTATCTAAGTTTAAAATGAAAAGGAAATATGAAATCTATAAAAGACTTAAAACTTAAGGATAACGAAATAAAAGCCGTAGAAGAACTAAAGAAAACCATACTCGGCATATATCCAGACGCGGAAATAATATTATTCGGCTCTAAAGCAAGAGGAGATTATACCGAAGATTCCGATATCGATATACTCATACTTCTTAATACCGAAGTAAATTCTAAATTAGAAGAAAAAATTATAGGCGATATATATGATATAGAATTAAAATACGGCCTGTTATTTGGACCTTTAATAAAAAATATAAACGATTGGAATAACGATTATAAAGGCAATCCTTTTTTGAAAGAAAATATTCTCAGAGAAGGCATGTTTATATGAAAAAAGAATTAATTGAATACGCAAAATATCAATTAGAAAAATCGAGGGATAACTTAAAAGATATAAAATTAAAATAAATGTGTAAAATATAATTCGTTTTTGTCATTCCTGCGAAAGCAGGAATGACGACAGGGCTTTCGCAGGAATGACAAGGTATATTCTTAAATTTTTATGAAAATGATAATTAAGACTTTGAATAGTATTAAAAAAAATAGGGGCGGTTTTACTCTTATAGAATTAGTGATGACGATTCTGCTTATCGGCATCTTGTCCATAGGGCTGTATCAAGTAGTTATGTGGGGGATAAACGACTATATGACCAATGAACAGTATCTCCATTCAAACAATTCGATGACGCAAGCAATGGCGACGATAAGGAGAAATTTGGAGAATGCGGCTATGCCGCCGACGCCGCCTCAAACATTTTCCGTATCAGGCGTATGTCCATTTAATAAACCAACAGATGAGCCTTCACAAACTAATCCAATATGTGTTTTTAGCAGTTTTAATACGGGGGCTGGTTGCAATAAGCAGGGAATTGGAAACGAAATATCTTTTTTTCAGTTAAATCAAAAAACGGGAAATTATGAACTAATAGTTTATTGCGTCGTAAATAATATTCTTTATAAGGAGGTGAACTCCGATGTACCGACGTCATATCCAGTTGCTGATAATATTAGCAGTATTATTTTTTAGCGCAATTTACGTAAATATCGGTTTTGTAAAACCCGTATATGCCGGAACCTGCTCTGCGCCGACGCAAAGCCAATTGTTGAGCATGACGACCGGAACGCAGGTTTATAATGCATTAAGCTGTTTATCTAATAAAAACCTTTACAGCCTTTTATATCCATTGAGTCCCAGCCAGACAAACAGCGTTCTTTCACTTTTAAGCGGACAACAACTAAATTCGGTTTTATCTATCTTGAGTCCGGCAGACCTGTATGGAGTTCTAATCCCGCTAAATTCCAGTCAGCTTAACGGAATTTTGTCGTCGTTATCCCCGAAACAATTTTATAATCTACTGCACCCGTTAAATTCGAATCAGTTATATTATCTGTTGAACACATTAACGAGTAGCCAACTTTATACGCTGTTGAAATCATTGAGCAAAAAGGAGTTAAATAAATTATTATCAAAATTAACCGACGTCGAATTGTATCTTTTGCTTTCCAATATTAATTCCAACCTGTCGCTAAATTTAAATTTTTTAAATGATTGGAATTATTTTTGGGGCGGAATTTTAAATAATATTTTCGGAGTTCAACCTAATCCCCAACCTGCAAGACCAAAACCGAAAGGTCCTGGCGGTGCTCCTTTGCCTCCTGGACCGCCACCGGCCCCTGGTCCTGGCGGTCCTCCTGCTCCTGGCGGTCCTGGTACTACTTGCAATAAGAACTCTTCAACCAGAGGAGTATATAACTGTAACATTAATATTACGATAACTACGCAGGCGCCTAACGAACCTTCGTATTCGTATTCGCAATCGGGCGGGGTTTCCGTAACCGTAGCAAATCCGCAGTAAAATTAAAGGGGACAGATTTATTCGCTTCGGCCGGCATAAAAGCTTCGCTTTTATAAACGCCCGCCTCCGCATCTTCACTCCGGACTGAGTTTGCCGGTTTAGCGAATAAATAATCGTGCTATTGAAAAAGGCGTCGGCAGCTGTTTAAGCAAAAACAATGGTTTTGTTGCCGTATTGTATTATTCTGTCCTCGACGAAAAATTTTACCGCCCTTGCCAATACCGTTCTTTCGATGATTTTTCCTTTCTTTTTAAGCTCTTCCGCGTCGTCTTCGTGGTTAATCCTTATGACGTCCTGTTCTATTATTGGTCCGTCGTCTAATTTTTCATTAACGAAATGGGCGGTTGCCCCGATTATTTTTACGCCTTTTTCGTATGCCTGAAGATAAGGCTTGGCTCCCGGAAACGACGGCAGAAAAGAATGATGAATGTTTATTATCTTTTTATTGAATAAATTAATAAAACCAGGCGATAAAATTCTCATATATTTTGCCAGTATAATAAAATCAATATCGTATTTTGCTATTTCGTTTAAAATAAATCGTTCCTGTTTAAGCCTAAGGCTATCGTCGTCATTATCTGAAACGGCAAAATTTGACGGAATATATATAAACGGCACATTATAAAAATTTGCGACGGACGACAGGACTTTGTGATTTGACAATATGCAGCCGATATTCAAAAAAATATCGCCGGAACTCGTCTGCCACAATAACTCATAAAGGCAATGGTCTTCTTTTGAGACGAAAATTGCCGCATTTTTTTTAACGGAAGTATCGTTTAATTCATATTCAATGCCGAATATGCTCTTAAGTTCGTTTAATTTTATTTTTATATTTGCAAGATTTTTTTCGGCAAAAATACTATCCAGTTCAAAGACGATTCTCATATAAAAATGGGGATTTGTAACAGATTTAGCTGAATGCTGGTTTGATTCTACTATATTTCCGTCGTTTTCAAAAAGGACTTTTGAAACTGCGGCTACTATTCCTTTTTTATCAGGACAAGAAAAGATTAAAACTAATTTTCTATTCATAGTATTATTTTCTAAATTTTAAGATAAATAAAGAGTTTTGGTTACTTTTATCGAGTTGCTTCCGTCTGCATTGTTCCTGAAGTCAGCTTTTTTTGCCGATCAGCATAACTTTGTCGCCTGCCGCCGCTGCAAAAGTTTTTTCGGGATTTATTATAACCAGTTCATTTCTTTTTATTCCGACGGCAATTTCGTCTTTATTTTCTTTAAAAAATTTTATAACTTCTAAAAATTCTTTATTTTCTAAATTTCCGGGTAAATTTTTTTCTATGAGACCTTCTTTAAAATTTTCGTCTAAAAGCTGGTTAAAAAATTTAGAAGCGCCTTTAAACTCTATGGATTTAACAAGAACCCTGCTTGAAAACGAACCGGAGGAAAATACCTCGTTGATGCCTATTTCTTTAAAAGCCCTTTCAGTTTCTTTTTTAAAAATTAAAGCGATTATGTAAATATTTTTATATTGCGTCCTAACGTTTATGCCGGCTATTAAAGAGTTTGCATCGTCTTCGTCCGAAATAATGCACAGCTTGGCTTTATCGATGTGAGCTCTTGCAACCGTTTTTTCATCCGTGATATCGCCTTTTATAAATATTAATTTACCGGTGTTTTCCGGCGATTTTTCGATATTTGCCACAAGAGTGACGTTGTCTTTCGTTTCCAAAATATCTTTCAAAGAAGATTTTATTAAACTGCTGTAACCTAGTATAACGATATGTTCCTTAAAAATATGGCTTTCCACGGTTCCAAATATCCTCCCTATTTTAAATTCAAACATAATAGAAGACACCGTCGCTAAAAAAAGACCTAAAATTCCTATTCCGGCAATCATTAAACCCATAGCGATAATTCTTCCGGCATCGTTTGTCGGCGTAACGTCGCCGTAACCTACTGTGGTAGCGGTAGTAACCGCCCAGTAAAATGATTTAAAAAAAGATATTTTTTCGTAACGGCTGAATAAGTAAGAAAAAATTAAAAGTATAGCTATAAGAAAAACAAAAATTCTTATTAAATCGGATTTATGCTGATTCGTTAATATTTTTAACTTACGAAAAAAAATTAATATGACGTTAAACATTTCTATTTAGTTATATAAAATTTTTTGTTTTTTTTAAAGATATTATAGCATAAATAATTGTATAATTATTATACTATCGTCAACAGTATTATAGTCGTCAAAAATTACTTTTAAATAATTTAGCTTTGCTTGTACAATGCGGTATTAGTTGTATTAAGCAAACAGAAATTAAATATATCGTTCCAAATGAATTTATCATTATTATAACAGATTATTATATATTAGCGGAATAACGGAGATAAATCTTAATGATTACGATGATTACGTCAACAGAATTAAAACAAAAAATAAGATCGAAATATGCGCTGTTAAAAGACGACCTTCTTAATTACGATTCGTTTCACACCGCCAAGGAAATTTCTTTCTTTTACGATTCCATAATCGTCGAAGCTTTTTCCCTTATTAAAGGAAGAGACGGTTACTGTGTAGTGGCAGGGGGCAGTTACTCAAATTTAGAATTGTGCCCTTATTCGGACATAGATATAATGATTTTGACGGAAAACAGATTAAGCGGAGAGGATTCTGCAAGGGATCTGAAGGATTTTTTTTATTTATTCTGGGATGCGGGTGTAGATCTTGCGCAGAGCGTAATGACCTGCGCCGAAGCGGTAGAACTTATGGGCAGTGATTTGAATACCTATACGTCTTTTATAAATGCAAGATATATTGCCGGCAACAAGTATTTATTTGATAAATTTAAATCCGATTTTAAAAAGATAGATGCGAAATTAATTTTTTTAAAAGAAATAATGAAGAGCTTAAGAAAAAGGCGGCTTATCAATGTTATGACCGACAACGACATTTTTCTTCTTGAACCGGATGTTAAAGAGGCTATAGGAGGTTTGAGGGATTATTCTTATTGCGGATGGATATATTATCTTGGCGTTAAGGATATATTTCCTAATCCTGATGGAGGCGGAGAAATCCTTGAATATCAAAATAAATTTAAAAAGGCCGAAGAAACGGTAATTGCCGCGCTGAAAGCAAACAAAGCCGACACTTCTTTAAAAAAAGAGGATATAACGGATCTTTATGAAGGAAAAAAATTCATTTTAAAAACGCGCATTATGATGCATCTGCTTGCCGGAAAAAAAAATGACAGGCTTACTTTCGACGTTCAGGAGAATATAGCCAATGCATTTTATTATAAAGACGGCAAATTTTTAAATAAAATAGAGTATTTTATGCATGACTATTATTTAAATGCGAAAAACATACATAATATTTCCAAATTAATTATAAATATTCTGATAGAACCGAAGATTTTAATAAGTAAATATAAGGAAAAAAAACAAAAAGAAATAATTTTAGAAAATAATTTTTTTTTAAATAACAGTTTGATTGCGGTAAAAAACAAAGAACTATTTTTATCCGAATATAGGAATATTTTTAATTTATTAAATTTGTATCAAACATCCGGTTACAGATTAAATGCGGAATCCGTTAATTTATTAAGAATCAGCGGAAACAAATACGCCGCTAAAATTAAAAAAGGTAATTTTTCAAAAGATTTTTTTATAAATTTACTAAAGAATAAAAAAAGAGTATATCAAACGCTGCTGTTAATGCATGAAACTAAAATACTCGTCGCTTTAATTCCTGAGTTTGAAAAAATAGATTCCCTCTCTACTAACGACGTTTATCATGTATATACGGTCGATGCACATTCTTTAAACGGTATATATTATCTTGAAAATATGGCAAATTTTAAAGTAAACAACGAACTTAAAGAAATCTTTGAGGATTTAAGCCCGGAAGATATGCTTATTTTAAATTTTTCTCTTCTTCTTCACGATATCGGCAAAGGATATTCCGCTCATCACGAGTCCATAGGCTCAAAAATAGCAGCTAAAATTGCAAAAAGAATAGGTTTTAATTCAAATATTTCCGATGCTATAGAATTTTTAATTTTAAATCATTTCGTTCTTCCTCTTACTTCCGAAAGAAGGGATATCCATGATCCGTCAACTATTAAATACGTTGCCGGTATCGTTAAAGACGTAGAGCGCTTAAAACTTCTTTTTATAGTCAGTATTTGCGATTCTATGGCCGTTTCTAAAACAAGGTTTAATTCATGGAGGAAGATGCTGTTAGTCGAACTTTACGAAAGAACCTTGTCGTATTTAAAAAATACCGAAGAATATTTTAAAGACGACGCCTATTATATAAATAAAGTATATGAATACGCCGAAACGTTAAGAGGTAAAAACGGATATAAATTTCTTGAAAATATTAAGGATTTAAAAGAATTTATTTCGGATTTTATTAATAAATTTTATTCCCCAGGCAAGTACTTGGCAAGAGAAAGCAAGGAAAATATTTTGCTGCACTTAAAGTTGTTTTCGAAAATAACCGAATCCCATAGATTTAATTTCGTCGCAAAAATGCATGAAACTGAAGATTATTATGAAATAGTAATTTGCGGAGAAGACAATAAAGCAATATTTTCGGATATTACGGGAGTTTTATCGTATTTTGATTTTAATATATTGAGTGCGGATATAAACACGAGAAAAGACGGTAAATTCGTAGATACTTTTTTTGTAAACCATATATACAAAAAAGTTGACGGAGATATCGACTGGCACAAACTGAGAAAGACTTTTTTTAACGTTTTCAACGGAACGGAAAAATTGGAGGAAAAGTTAAAAAATAAAAGAAAAAGCGAAAGTTTATATGCAAAGAGCGGCCCCAGAGTTATAACTTCCGTCGAAATTTACAATAATATGAGCGATGAATTTACCGTAATAGAAATACAGGCTTTGGACAGGAAAGGACTTTTGCACGATATAGGAAAAATTTTTAATTCATTTAACATCGATATTTTTGTTTCTAAAATTACGACGCAGGGAAATAAAGTATATGATACGTTTTACGTTAAAAATTATCAAGGCGGCAAAATAAGAAATTTGCTTTTAATGAAAAAAATACAACAAACCGTTAAAGATAAGCTTTAAAATAACCGCCGTTTAATTTGACGCCGCTTAATTTGCTTGACTAAAAGTATTATGTTGTGATAAAAATATTAATTATGATGGATACTCAACTAAAAACAAAAACATTTGCGGAAATTTATGAATCGCAGGGACATTATTTAGAAGCATTAAATATTTATATAGACCTGCTAAAAGAAAATCCTTTTGACGAAGAATCTTTGAGCAACATAAGAAGACTTCAAAACTTAATTAAAACAGAAAAAGAAAACAATAATAAAAAAAGTCAAAAAGCAATATCTGTTTTAGAAAATTTTCTGCAGAAAACTTATGCCTACAAAAAAGGTTCCTCCCTGCTCTGAGTAAATATAACAATAAATAAAGTAAATAAATAGAATATAAAATAATCATAAGCCATGCTTAATTTGCCGGAACTTGCTTCAAATATAGCAGAAAAAAAAGCGTCGGGAATTTTAATTAAAAAGCCGGCAAATATCTTTTTTATCTCTAATTTTTCGGGAAGCGGATATCTGTATTTTTCGGTTTCCGGAGAAATTATTCTTTATACCGATGCAAGATATTCCGAAAGAGCCTCCAGAGAATGTTTTAAAAATGTTAATATAATCGAAATAAAAGAAATATTCAAGGATATAGCCTCCGACATATCTTCAAGAGCCGGTTTAAGCGGTTTTTCTTCTATACTGTTTGAATCGGATTATATTACTTACGATGAATACATATCGTTTGCAAAAGAATTGGGAAATAAATTTAATTTTATTCCCGCAGGCGGCTTTTTATCGAAAATCAGATCCGTAAAAGATAAAAAAGAATTAGACTATATAATGCAGGCAGTTTCCGTATCGGAAAAAGCCGTTATCGACATGCTTAAGAAAATTGTTTACCATAATGAATCAGACGGTATTTCCGAGAAAAAAGCTTCTTTAATTTATAAAAAAAATCTTTTAGATTTTTATTCTGCGGAATCATTTGAAACGATAGTGCTCTCCGGCAGAAATTCAAGTATTCCGCACGGCTTGCCTTCAGCGGATAAAATTATTTCAAAGCGCGGAGTTTTATTATGCGACTTTGGAGCAGAGATTAACGGATATAAGAGCGATGAGACGTTTACGGTTTATCTTGGAAAACCGGACAAGAAATTTTTAGACGTTTACGACACGGTTTATACGGCGCAGCAGAAGGCTATTTCAAAAATAAAACCGGGCGTAAAATTTAGCAGTTTAGATAAAACGGCGCGCGATTATATAGAAAAACGAGGTTACGGAAAATATTTTACTCATTCTTTGGGGCACGGCGTAGGATTAGACATACACGAATATCCGTACGTCGGCAAAAAAAATTTAGATACGGTTAAGGAAGGAATGGTGTTTACCGTGGAGCCCGGCGTTTATTTAGAGGGTGAATTCGGCATAAGGATTGAAGATATGTGTTATGTAGAACGCGAAGGAGCAAGGATTATAACCGGAATTAAAAAAAATCGGCATAGTATAGAAAGTTTGCTATAGATTTAAAATGCAGTTTTAAATTTAATAGTTGATTTTTATTCCGCTTTGTTTTAAATTAATTAATGCGTTGAAAATAAAAATAATATGCAAAAATAAATACTAAATATTAGTATATTAAAATTAAAATATTACATATAACGGAGGTTTTGCTAAGTGTATTCTACTACGGATTTTAAAAAAGGGCTTAAGATAGAAATGGATAAGGAGCCGTATGAAATAATCGACTTTCAGCATGTGAAGCCCGGCAAAGGCGGAGCGTTCGTCAGGACAAAGCTGAAGAGCCTTATTTCGGGAAAAGTAATCGACAGAACTTTAAGGGCGGGAGAAAAAGTTGAAACGCCAAATATAGAAGAAAAAAATATGCAGTATCTCTACAACGAGGGTAGCGATTTTATTTTTATGGACAACGAAACGTATGATCAGGTTCATATAGACAAAGAAGCCTGCGCCGAAAGCGCCGGTTTTTTGCTTGAAAATATAAACGTTAAAGTGCTCTATTATAACGGCAAACCAATAAATATAGAAACGCCCAATTTTATAGACGTTAAAATAACTCAAACAGAACCTGGTCTTAGAGGCGACACCGTTTCGGGCGCTACCAAACCCGCGACTTTAGAAACAGGATTAGTTATAAGCGTGCCTTTATTTTTAAACGAAGGCGATTTAATAAAAGTCGATACCAGGACTAGGTCTTATATAGAAAGAATAAGTGCCAAACAGTAAAATATCGGTTACCCGATTGTAATTCTATGAAAATATATCGTCTTGCCGGGTTAAAGGAGAAAATATGAATATAAAAGACATTAAAGATTTGGTTAAATTCATTAAATCTAATAAAATTAAAGAATTTTACTATAAAAAAGGCGACGAAGAGTTTAAAGTTACCCTTGATTCCGATGAATTTTATAAAGGCGGACGCAGAAATGCATTAATTGGAAAAAAAGAAGAGCGCGGCGCTCAAATTTCCGATTACGAACAAGAGGAGCTTGCTAACTTTGCTATAAGCAGGGCTAATATAGCGGCGGAAACCGATGCAGTATCGGCTAAAGTTAAAAATGAACGTCTTAAAGAGATAGTTTCTCCTTTTGTAGGCTCGTTTTATAGGTCGCCTTCTCCGGATAAACCGTCTTTCGTCGAGGTAGATTCTATAGTCGAAAAAGGAAGTCCTGTTTGTATAGTCGAGGCTATGAAAATTATGAACGAAATAGAGGTCGATATGAAATGCAGGATAGTATCTATTCTTGCTGAAAACGGACAATTGGTCGAATTTGGACAGCCTTTGTTTTTGGTAGAGCCTCTTTAATAAAATTCGGGGAATATAAAACTTTATATAAGTTATATAAAATAAGCTTAAAAAATAAGCTTAAAAACAGAAAATAAAAAAATAAAATATGTTTAGAAAAATTTTAATTGCCAACAGAGGAGAAATTGCGGTCAGAATCATAAGGGCTTGCAAAGAAATCGGCATAAAAACTGTTGCCGTATATTCAACTGCCGACAGGGACAGTCTTCACGTAAAATATGCCGACCAGAGTATATGCATAGGGCCTCCGCCTTCTTCTAAAAGTTACCTTAATATATCTTCGATTATATCTGCGGCGGAAATAACCGACAGCGAAGCCATACATCCCGGATACGGTTTTTTATCGGAAAATGCAAATTTTGCCGAAATTTGCGAGAATTGCGGCATCAAATTTATCGGACCTACTTCTTCAAATATGAATATGCTTGGAAATAAGCGAAATGCCAGAAAATTAGTCAAGAGCCTCGGCATTCCGGTCTTACCCGGCAGCGATGATATAGACGATAATGAAGAGGAGATTAAAAAAGCGGCCGAAAAAATAGGATATCCGTTAATCCTTAAGGCTTCTATGGGCGGCGGCGGAAGAGGCATTAAAATGGTTTTGACGCCGGCTCATTTATCTCAGGCTTATCATCAGGCAAGACAGGAAGCGCAGTCTTTTTTCGGCGATCAGGACGTTTATTTGGAAAAATTTTGCGAAAATCCAAGGCATGTAGAATTCCAGGTGCTTGCAGACAAGTACGGAAATGCGGTTTATCTTGGTGAAAGGGATTGCTCTATTCAGAGAAGACATCAAAAAATTATAGAAGAGGCGCCGTCTCTCGCCGTAAAATCCGCTGCAAGAAAAAAGATGGGCGCATTAATATTAAAAGTCGTAAAGGAAATAAATTACGTAAATGCGGCAACTTTTGAATTTTTATTGGATAAAAACGATGATTTTTATTTTATGGAAGTAAATACCCGCGTTCAGGTCGAACATCCCGTTACCGAGCTTGTTACCGGTATCGATATCATTAAGGAACAGATAAGAATAGCAAACGGCGACAGGCTTAAAATAAAACAGGAAGACGTTAAAATTAAAGGCCACAGCATAGAACTCAGGATTAACGCCGAAGATCCGATAAATTTTAAACCGTCGCCGGGTTTAATAACTAATTATATCAAGCCCGGCGGATTCAACGTCAGGGTGGACGATTTGGGATATTGCGGATATAGCGTACAGCCTTATTACGATTCGTTAATAGCCAAGCTTATAGTCCACGATTCTAACAGACTTGGAGCAATAAATAAAGCTAAGAACGCCCTGAACGAATTTGAAATAGACGGCATCGAAACAAATATTCCTTTTCTTAAAAGAATATTAAACGACAGCGATTTCATTTCCGGAAAAGTAGATATAGGTTACGTACAGAGATTTATCGAAAGATGAAAAATAATTAAAATTTATTTAAATTATATAAATTTTATGTTGCAAATATTTTAATAAAATTATTAAATAAATTATATATCGTATGCAATATATATTAAATACCGAATAATTTACGCATTATAGTTATTATATGTTGTAAGCATAAAAAGGCATTAACATAATATAATCATCTAAATAATAATAACAGGGATAGCAAAGGGGGAATTATGGATTTTCCAAAAGGCTTAAAATATAATTCGGAACATATCTGGGTAAAAGTAACCGGCGATAACGCTCTTATAGGGGTGACGGACTATGCCCAGGATCAGCTCGGAGACATTATATACGTCGATCTGCCTGAGGTAGGTTACGAACTTGAACAAAACGAATCTTTCGGTACTATAGAATCGGCTAAATCGGTTTCAGAACTTTATGCGCCGGTAAGCGGTCACGTGATCAGCGTAAACGACTCCTTGAAAGACGAGCCTGAATTAGTAAATGAAGAACCTTACGATGCCGGATGGCTTCTTAAAGTTAAACTGACTAACGAAGACGAGCTTAACGATCTTATGTATCAGGCGGCATACGAAGAATATTTGAAAAATTCTTGATGAGTTTCAACCTTATAATTTCAGGCGGACATTCCGGCAGTTTTAATATGTCCGCCGACCTTTTTTTATTAAATAAATATAAAACTGCGGACGCTTTTTCCGCAGATCCAACCTTAAGGATTTATTATTTTAATCCTCCTGCGTTATCGTTAGGTTTTTTTCAAAAAGATAAGAATATAGACGATAAAATTATCGAAAAAGCTAAAAGCAAGGGTTTCGACGTTGTTTCGAGACCTACCGGAGGCAGGGCGGTTCT
>SHMQ01000047.1 GCA_008534395.1 Candidatus Acidulodesulfobacterium acidiphilum | reverse complement strand
TTAAAATAATAACAAAAACAAAAAAAAGGAGAAAAGAAATGAAATTGAAAGTTCCTGATGGTAAGTTAAGAAAGATTGGTTTGGGGATAGGGTTAAACAGGACTGAATTTAAACTAATCCTGTTTATTGCCCTGTCGGTATTTGCTGCATTTTATGCCCCGTCTAAGGCAAATGCCAAAGTAATCGTTTTAAAAGCCGAGAAAAAAGCTAAGAAAGTGAAAAGGACGCCTTTTACAGTATCGAAGATTAAAAAGAGGGCTATCGAGGCAACAAAATCGCCTATGAACTCCTTCGAGACGATATTAAATCAAGCGCCTTCCATACACGCAAGTACCAGCGGTCCTAATAATATCCGTTCGCGCGTCGAATTAAGGGGCTTTGGCACAGGCGAGGTTGCACAGACCTTTGACGGCGTGCCGATTAACAACATGTTTGACGGCGATTCTTCCAATTATATGGATGTTAGGAACAACGTTCCGTTTACGCTCGGCGATATTTCCGGGGTCGGGATTTATTACGGCGTGAATAATCCAAGTATTGATTCCTTTGACTCCCTTGGCGGCACGATAAACTATGAACCATTGATGCCGACCAGCAAATTTTACGCCAAGATATTCGGAGGCTACGGTTCTTTTGCCACAAGGACTTACGGTTTTGCTTTGAATACAGGCAAGCTCTGGGAAGGAATCAGAATGTATTTGAAGGTATCAAGAGACGACGCGAACAACTGGTATGACGGTTCAGCTTACCCCAACAGGCTCCATTCATATTATATGTCCCTTATTAAGCCGTATAATAACAACAGATCGCATATTTCGTTCATATTTATGAGAAATGACGATTACGCAAACGACCCGCACCTCGTTCCCGTACCGCTGCTTGATCAGTTCGGCTATAGCTGGGGATGGCCGACTTCCGTCGAAAATGCGCAGGCTTACAATCAGGAGTATTACGCCATACTTGGTTGGAAGGCTTATATAAACAGAGATCTTACCTTTGACAATAAGAGTTTTTACTTTAATGAAAATATGGCAAAAAATCTTTATGTAAACCCGGCATGCCATACAAGTGCCGCCAGCGCTGGAATCAGCACGGCGTCATGCGATATACCTTCGAGCATTTATATTAACGGCGTGCAGCCTTATTCTTTAAGTTTCGGAAGTGGAAACTGGTCGTTAACGCCTGTTCCCACCGCTACTTATAATCCAGACCCGCAGTTTCTTGACGGTCAAAATAGCGCTACGGCAATTGCAAACGGCTTTACTCCCGGATTTGCTTACGGAACAGATAACCATTATAAAGCCGTGAATGTAAGCCAGTTCGGCGATATTCCCTCGGTTACCGTTAGATTTCCGAGAAATGTGCTTACGCTCGGCGGACAATTCCTTTTCGGAAGATATCACAAAATAGAGTCGTTTTACGGAGAAAGTTACGGGCCTGTCGCGCCTTTTTACAATATTGCCGATAATGAACACGGTACGGAGAATATGGATGCGGTCTATGCGCAAGACAGGGTGGACATTATTCCCGATAAGTTATTTATCGAGCCTGGCGTTAAATATCAAATAGTGGATATGAGCGTTGCAACAAACGAAACATGGCCGTCCCTTTATCCGTACGGCGGGACGGTATCGGATACATTTACCGAAATAGAACCCACGATTGGTTTAAGCTATAATCTACTTCCAAACTGGAATTTTTACGCAACTTACGGAAGGACGATGAAAGCTCCAAATTATACCGCTTACGAATCCGTGCTGACTTCTTATAACGGAACTAACTTTACCACATCTTTAAGCGGAATAAAGCCCGAATATGTTACCGATTACGAACTTGGAACGAGGTACAGATTAGATAATCTCGAACTTTCGGCAAATGTGTATAAAGAAGACTTTTCCAATACATTCGGTACATATTTAAATACCGCAACGGAAGTTACCTATGAGACAAACGGCGGCAGGTCGCGGTATGAGGGTTTACAGCTTGAGGGACAATATGATTTTAACCGCCATCTGAATGTTTTTGCAAACTATTCGTTAAATACCGGAAAGTTTACTTCTACCTATTCAGGTCCGGCAGGAAATGTTTTACCGGGTGAAAATGTTCCGTTTATACCGAGGCATCTTGCAAATATCGGCGTTGACGAAAACTATTATAATATAGACGCAAGGTTGTGGGGGACATACACGGGCGAGCAGTTCGTAGAAGACATAAACGGAAATCCTACAAGCGCGTTCCACCTTGGCGGTTACTGGCTGTTTAATTTAAATCTTAGCCGTTATTTCAACTTTAAAAAAATGGGCATATTAAAAGAAGCCGGCCTTAAAGGTATGAAACTCAGCTTATCCATTGACAATATTTTAAACAGACAGTATCTTACCGGCGCAATCCCGGGATTTGTCAGCACATACCCAAATTCAAACGCCATTTATGCTGAATATTTGCCCGGAATGCCAAGATTTTACTATGTGACGACATCATTTAAATTTTAAGCTTAAGATCTAAATTATTTGATGTTTTTAAACATGATAATATTTTAAATAAATAAACAATATTACGTTGCTGATATGTATATTAATATTATAATGTTAAACAATGGACCAGCATATAACTATTTCCAAGGTTTACCGGGCATTCCGAGGTTCTTTATGCTTAACGCATCGGTAAAGTTTTAACTTTAATAAATAATAAATAATTAAGTCTTTTGCTTTATCTTTCTCCTCTCTTCTCAAAGTTAAAGCAAGTATGTGCGGAAAGTTTTAAAAGATTTTCCGCACGTATTTTTTTAGAAACGTAAATTAAAAAGTCTTGCTGTCAGATTTATTTAAATTTGGTGTTTAAACTTTAAAAATAAATAAATAAGTTGATATTTTCTTTCCTTCATCCGTTTTTCAAATCATTTTAGAAATAATATATAAAATTCAAAAAATGTAATAATTTTGTAACAAAATTTAACATTATTTAACGAAAATTTCATAAAGGTGTAACATTTATTTGATAAGATATTATCAAATCTAGTTTTTTTTAAATCAGGTTCAACTGAACGAATTAAAGTAATTAAAATAATTTAATGTTTTTATTTTTATAGATTATAAAGCGCATTTGAATTTAAGCCATTACTTTAATTTTAAAAATATCGGAATTTTAAAAAACGCCCAATTTAAAGGCGTAAAAGTTTAGTTAAGCGTTGATAACATCCTTAACAGAAATTATAACGCATGGGGTTATATAGGATATAATTCTATACCAGGCAATTCTAATTATACCTATGAAACCGTTATGCCCGGTCTCCCAAGGTTCTTTATGCTTAACGCATCAGTGAAGTTTTAAATTTTGATTATATAAATTTTTAATTGATAACAATTATAAACTTTTGCTTTATCTTTCTCCTCTCTTCTCAAAGTTAAAGCAAGTATGTGCGGAAAGTTTTAAAAGATTTTCCGCACGTATTTTTTTAGAAACGTAAATTAATAAATTAAGATGCGGAGTATATTTATGAAACTTACTTCAAAGCGAAATATTAAATCTAAAATTTTTATTATAATACCTGTTATAAGTATTTTAATAATATTTTTGTTTGGACATGCGGAAAGTTCTTCGGCGGCTAACCTCATCCCGAATCACAATATACCGAGCGTATTTCTTCAACATATTCCGGTTAAAATAACAAAGGAAAATATTAAGGAATATACACATAAACTTCCGACTGGCCGTTTAATAAGTCCGGTCGGATTATTAAGCGCGACGGAAAATTTTCCGACTAACGTAAAAATTTATAAAAATTATGTTGTAGTCCTTACAAACCCTTCAAAAAAGATTCAAAAAATTGAGCTATACAATAGAAAGAGTTTAAAGCCGCTTGCGGTACTGGAAGCATTTGAAGGCGAGTCTAATTTGCCGTATTTGGGTCCTATAGTCCAGTATGCCAAAAAATCTAATATTAAAGAAAATAAAGGTTATGCGACGTCGCTGATATATGCGGACAGTATTGCGCGCGTTCCGAATTCTACTATACCTACTACAATTATTAGAAATCAAAGTTTTTTTCAAGGTCTTGTCGTAAACAAAAACGGAACTATTTACGCGGCAGGTGGCGTTTCCGGAAATATTTTAGCGGTTAAATACATTAACGGCAGGCTTAAAGCTGTGAGAAGCTACCGACTTAAATGGCAGCAATTTCCAAAAAACCAGTACCCCTATGAGTATCAGGGGCACGAAAATATCAAACCTTATTTTTTTTTATCCGGATTACGTTATTTTATCTGATAACCAAAAATATATTTATGCAACGGGTTTGCTTTCAAACTCTATCGCAAAAATAAACTTAAAAACGGGCGTCATAAAATACGCAAACGCGGGACCGTATCCTTTTGCCGTAAGTCAGGCTGATAACGGAAAAAGGTTAATCGTAAGCGACTGGGGCGGCGACGAAGTAAGGTTATTCACCCCGTCACTTAAATATTTAGGGAAAATATCCTTCGATAATAATCCGATGCCGTCATCGGGAATGCATCCGACGGCTATAGCTTCGGTTTCAGGCACTCCTATATCGTTAATCGCCGCATCTAACAACGACAGGATATTTGTAGTAGATACCAAAAGTCTTAAAGTCGTCAAAATTATTCACATAAGCCCTTATAAACATGCTCCATACGGAAGTTACCCCGACGGAATAACCATAAGCGGCAAATATTTTTTTGTAGCCAATGCAGGCAATAACGACGTAGAAGCATTTAATTTGTCGGATTATAAACCCATAGGTCTAATTCAGACAGCATGGTATCCGACGTCGCTTACTTCTTCCGGCAAATCAATTTATATTACCGACGCTAAAGGTTTGAGCGCGGGACCTAACTTGGAATATCAATGGATATGCAGTTTTATGCACGGAGCCGTTCAAAAAGTGGGCATAAAGTATTTTTTTAAAAATAAAAGCTATTTAACGCATTTAGCGTTAAAAGACGACGGATTTACGCTTAAACAAAGGGCGGCAAGAAAAGCAAAAGAAGAAGCGGAAATAAAATTCCTAAGAAAACATATCAAACATATAGTATTTATTCTGCGCGAAAACAAAACCTTCGACGAAGATTTGGGAGATTACGCCAGAGCAGGTAAATGGGCTGATCCGCATCTCGATTTGTATAATAAAAAAGAGCTTCCCAATCTATACAAACTTGCTAATAAATATGCGCTGTTCGTAAATTTTTACGCAGACGGCGAGGTAACCGCTCAAGGTCATGAATGGACGACTGGAGCATCCGATTCTGATTACGTTCAGAGGGTATGGCCGGAAAATTATTCCGGCAGGGGACTAAGATATCCTCAAAGCAGAACTTTATTAAAGCCTGCGATACCGGACAAAGACGATACTTTTTTAAATCCGGCATATATAGGAAATAGGCTTATGAAAAAATTACATGTTCATTTGACTAATATCTGGATTTCATATCCGTATAAATTGTATCTGTTCAACGATATGTTGTCTCATCATATAAGTTTTGCCGATTTTGGCGAATTTGTAGCGCATACCCGCATTAATGGAGTAAACAGGCAGATGGAAGCTCACGTCGTATCCGAATATCCGGGTTGGAACAGGGATATATTGGACACGACGAGGGCTAAAATTTTTATAAAATGGGCTAAAAAAAGACTAAAAGAAAATAAGTTTCCCGATTTTACTTATATCTGGCTGCCGGACGATCATACGGCAGGATTAGCCCCCTGCTATTATACGCCTCAGTATTATGTGGCTAATAATGATGAAGCGACAGGTAAAATAATATCTTTTCTATCGCGCTCTAAAATATGGAAAAATACTCTCGTATTTTTAACGGAAGACGATGCGCAATCCGGAGCAGACCATATTTCAGCGCACAGAACTTTTGCGCTCATGATGGGACCGTATGTTAAAAAAGGCGCATTGATAAAGCAGAGATATTCGCAGGTTTCGATAGTAAAAACTATAGAGGCGATATTTAATCTTCCGCCTATGAGCCAGTGGGACGCCAATGCCAAAGTTATAATAAACGGTTTTACTAGCAAACAGGATAACGGCAGGCCATATAAATTTTTAAAAATTACGGTAAAAAAGAGATTGAACCCGGGCGTTTGTTCCCAGGTGCAAAAACTCAGGTTAAAATTAGGCGCAAAACTTCCTAAAAAATATGTTCCCGTAAATTTTAGCGGAAATAATCCAGTTGTTAAAATAAGCCGCAAAAACCTATATACACCGACTACTCTTTTAAAAGTCGACGGTTATCAGCAGTTTAAGCAGGAATGGCTCGGAGTAAAAGGGGTTAAATCGTTTCATAAAGTCGTAGCCTATATAAAAACGCTTGCAGAAAAAGAAAAAGCTCCGGTAGCGCATTTTATCGGATTAGGTAAATAAAATAAATAAAACAATAATGTAACGATTATGTAACAAATTTTAACATAATTTAATACAAATGTAATAATCCCGTAACATTCATTTAGTAAAATATAAATATAAGTTTACTTCCTCCTCACAAAAGTTGGTAAACTACTCCTCCTGAAAATTAGGAGTTTATTCAGGAGGAGTCTATTAATAAATAAAGTAATACAATATGGAGATTTAATTTTATGAATAAAAATTTTCGATTATTTTTTTATAGTTTTTTATGCTTAATATCTGTGTATATTATCTTTTCATCCGCAATCGGAGCTTATGCCGCATCGAGCGTAAAATGGCAGAAAAATTACAATAAAGCAGTTAATTTTTTAAAAAATAAAAAATATAATTCCGCTTTGGAATACGCGAAAAAGGCTTTGACAGAAAATAAAAATCCATATACTTACGAACTTGCGGCTAATATACTTCAGTTTAAAAAGCAATATGAAGCCAGCACCGGTTATTATAAAAAATCGATTATTTCCGTATTAAAGTCAAAAAACTTTAAGAATCCGAATAAATTTTTATCGTCCGTAAAAAACGGGATTGCCCTTAATTATTTATTAAGCGGTAATAAAGCTTTAAAAACAAAAAGAATTAACTATTCAATAAATCAATACAAAAAAGGATTAAGTTATGCATCGGACAAAAAACTAGTTGATTTTTTGACTTTAAATCTTGCGATGAGTTACGAAAACAGCAACCCTGCGCACTTAAAAAGAGCAATATATTATGCAAATAAAATAATACAAAAGAATCCAAAAAATTATTATGCATTTTTTTTAAAAGGAAGAGCCGAATACGGTTTGAAAGAATTCAACAGTTCTTTGAAAGACCTTATGCACGCGAAAAAATTAAATCCGGGAAATAAAATGATAATTGAAGCTATTAATGTAGATAAAAAAGCAATTATTTATAAAAAGGACGAAGAAATTAAAAATATTAAAAAAAGTACAGGAAATCTTTTTAAATAATACGCTAAACAAATAATCTTAAAAATAAAAATTATGGAAAACGTAATTAAAGAATTTCCCGATAAAAATACAAGATTAAAATATTCGTTTTTTATAGCAATAATTCTTGAAGTAATTTTTTTGCTGTTAATAGCGGAAGTTTCAATTATGATTAAGAATTATATGAAACCCGTTAAGCGGGTAAAGCCGCTGCTTATTTCCGTAATCAGCGTGCCGAAAAAAAAGAAAGCGGTCGTTCATCACAAAAAAAAGGTCGTTCCTGTCAAGAAGATAAAGAAAGTCGTATATAAAAAACCGATAATTAAAAAAGTTGAAAGAGTAGTAAGGGCGGTAAAACAGATAAAGGTAAATCAAATTCCGGTAACGTCGCCTATGGCGGCGGTTAATCCTGTTATACAACAGCCGGCAGTTTATCATGTTCAAACGAAAATACCTGCAAGCATATTAGATAAATACTTTGCGGAAATAAAATCAAAAATAGTAAATAATTTAATCTATCCCACGTATGCGAGAAAAGAAGGTATGGAAGGATACGTAAATGTATTGTTCAAAATTTTAAAAAACGGAAACTTGGTTTTTGAGAAGATCGAAAAAGGGTCGCAATACGGTACTTTAAATACTTCGGCAGTTAAAACCATAAAAATATCCTCGCCGTTTCCTTCTTTTCCAAAAGGCATAAAAAGAAATTCGCTGACTTTTTTAATAAAAATACATTTTAAATTAAAACGGCGGTAACAGGTAACAGGCGTAAAGCAAGGCAAGATTTTTTTACAACGACAATTTTAAATATTTTCAAATAACTTATAAATTAAAGGAGGGTTTAAATAATGAACATAATTCACACCATCGGAATACTTTTTGACGGCGGTCCGCTTATGTATGTTATGCTGGTTTTGCTTTTAGTCGCTATTACGGTAATTGTAGAAAGATTTTATTTTTTGCACAGCGTACTTAAAACAGGTTCGTCTTTTAGCGAAGAAATCAAAAGTATTTTAAAAACGGATAACGGACTTAAAAAAGCAAAAGAATACTGCGATGAACATCCCGGAATATATTCTTCCCTTCTTTCAGTAGGTTTAAATAACCTGTGCCTCTCAAAAGACGAAAGGGACGAAGTCCTTACTGAAGAAGCAATGAGGCATACAAAAGAGATGGAAAGATATATGTGGGTTTTGGACACGTTAATAACTATGGCGCCACTCTTAGGACTTCTTGGAACAATAATTGGGATTATGATTTCGTTTAACGTGATAAGCAAGACAGGCGTGTCTCATCCTACCGCAATTACCGGAGGAGTTGCATTAGCCCTTTTAAATACGGCTGCAGGTTTAGTTATAGCAATACTTTGTTTAGGATTTTTTAATTATTTTCAGAGCAAAATTATTTCAATAAAAAAACAGATGGAATACGTCGTATTGCAATTCGAAAATTTTATAAGCAAAAACGACTTAAAGGACAATAACAGTTTTGGTTCTAATCAAAAAAGAATTCAGTTTGAAAATAAAAACGTTAAAATAGCGGCTAATGAATCCGCATTAAGTTAGGCAAATAAAAATTTATAATCCTAATAGCTTATTATAATTAACGTTAGGGAGGAATGCGATAAGCACAAAATATGAAACTAATAAACGAACAGGAAACTAAAAAAGCCAGAATAGAGTTGATACCTATGATAGATACTATGTTTTTTCTTTTAATATTTTTTATATTCGTGACTCTTTCCATGGTTCATCAGAAAGGATTAAACGTTAATCTTCCTAAGTCTTCGCAGGGTTCGACGGTTAAATTGCATAATTATACTATTACTTTAAAGAAAAACGGCGGCGTTTACCTTAACAAAGAAAGAACGACGTTAGGAGGCCTACCGGCTTTATTGAAGCAAAGAGTCGCTAATAAAAAAGATTTAATTATTATAAACGGCGATAAAAAAATTTATTTAAAAAGGGTGGTGAAAACAATCGATATTATAAAAAAAGATGGTTTTTTAAGAGTTTCTATAGCCGTAAATCCCGTGAAGTAATTAATGTTATTTTAATTTAAAATGTTATTTATATAAAATTTTGTCTTTATCTCCAGTCCCCCTATCGGAAATAAGGATGTTTGTGCGGAAAGGCGAAACTTTTCCGCACAAATCTTTTTTTGAAATGAGAAGATGCCGTAAAATATATAAATGTAAAAATAATGATTTTAAGGAGGCTAATTAATGAACAGAAGAGATTTTGTAAAAATGACTGGATTAAGTCTTTTATCGGGGTTATTTTTGAACGGCATTAATCTTAAAAAAGCGGATGCCGCCATAGATAATACTTCAAACGCCGCATTAAATAAATATAAAAAACCGGAGCACGTAGTATTAATAATGCAGGAAAACAGAAGTTTCGACCACTATTTCGGAATGATGAACGACACCGTAAACGGACAGCCTGCAAGAGTAAGGGAACTTGGAATAACCGACGGAATGGGCGGAAGCGTAAAACCTTACGATTTAGGTTTTAGTTACGTAACGCCGGATCATGTTGACCCGAATCATACTTGGGATGCTCTACATACTATATATAATAACGGTAAAATGGACGGATATTTCTTAAACGGAATTAATCAGCCCGTCAACGACTACAGGGTTATTATGGGTTACTACGATACGAAAAAAGCCCTTTCGCCTTATTATTACTATGCTACGAATTATACGCTATGTCAGAACTATTTTCATTCTATTATGGGTCCTACCCAGCCTAACAGGCTTTATCAGATAGCAGGACAGTCGAACGGGCACATAACCGATGCTCCGCCGAGAAAACCATACGAGTTTCCGACGATTTTTAACAGGCTCGAAAAAGCCAAGATTTCTTGGAAAATATACGTGCAGGGCTGGCCTAATCCACATAAATACGTTCATCACTGGGTGCCGGTGATATGGTTTGAAAGTTTCAAAAGAGATAAAAACTTATGGAATAAAATAAGACCCGCCGAAGAATATTTTGAGGATATAAAAAAAGGGACGCTTCCTAAGTTCAGCTGGCTCGTACCGGATTTTGCTCATTCCGAGCATCCGCCGGCAAACGTTAAAACCGGAATGTTATATACGGTAAAAAGAATTGAAGCTTTAAGAAAAAGCCCTTTATTTTCAAAATCGGCTATATTTTTAAACTGGGACGAATGCGGCGGCTTTTACGACCATGTAGTGCCGCCCATAGTAGATTATTACGGTCTCGGAATGAGAGTAGGCTGTATAATTATTTCGCCGTTCGTCAAAAAAGGTTACGTTTCAAATATAAGGCACGAACACGCCTCCGTTCTTAAATACGTCGAAAATCTGTGGGGGATAGACCCTTTAACCGACAGAGATAGATATGCTGACGGTTTCGATGATGCATTTAATATTTAAAATGTTACAAAAATTTAACATAAACGTCACAAAATTGTAACATTAGTTTGATAGAATTTTAATTAATAATAAAATTAAGGTTGTTTATTCAATTTAATTTAAGAGGAGGAATTATTAATGGAATCTGCTAAAGATTTAAGGAATAACCTGCTTAATAAGGTTGACGACATCGACCTTGTAAGGCATCATTTCAGGACGATGTTTACGGCCGGAATGGGTTTTTTTACGGATGCTTACGACCTTTTCATAATCGGGGTCGTTATTGCTCTGCTTACTCCGATATGGCACTTAACGACGCCGGAAATTGCGCTGCTGGGAAGTTCGTCTTTAATTGCTGCGGCGCTTGGAGCATATATTTTTGGAAGGGTTTCGGATATTTTCGGCAGAAAAGCTATTTACGGCTTGGAAGTTTTAATCTTAACGATAGGCGCGATAGGTTCCGCTTTTTCACAGGATATTACCCAGCTTATAATATGGAGGATAGTTTTAGGTATCGGAATCGGCGGCGACTATCCGATAAGCGCGATAATAATGAGCGAATATTCAAACAGGAAAGACAGGGGAAAATTAGTCTCCATGGTTTTTTCTCTTCAAGGAATAGGATTGGTAGTCGGTCCTATGGTGGCTATTCTTATTATAATGCTCGGAGTACCGCACGATACGGCATGGAGAATATTGCTCGGCTTAGGCGCTATACCTGCCGCAAGCGTAATATACTTAAGAAGAAAGATTAAAGAGACGCCGTATTACAGTCTTGACGCAAAAGGAGACGTTTCGGGAACGGTTGCCGCTATTAACGACATAACAGGTTCTAAAATAGTGGCCGCCGAACCAAAAAAATCCGAAAACGAAAACGGCGTCAAATTAAAGACAAAATGGACGGATATGTTTACCTATCCTAATAATTTAAGGCTTCTCGGAACGGCGGGTTCTTGGTTTTTGTTGGACTGGGCTTTTTACGGAAATTCTATAAGTTTGCCGCTCGTTATGAAATCTATTATGCCTCACGGCAGTTTTATCCAAGGCCTTGCTTTATCGACGATAGTTTTTGTAGTTTTTGCGGCGCCGTTTTACTGGATAGCGGCATTCAGCATGGATAAATTAGGAAGGAAATTTATACAGACCGTCGGATTTATCGGTATGGCGGTTGCCTATCTTATCATTTCCTTTACGAGTTTCGGCGGATATGAACTTATCCCCGCTATGTTTATGCTGGTATTCGGCATGAGTTACATATTTACCGAATTTGGACCAAACGTAACGACCTTCGTTTATCCGTCGGAAGTATTCCCGACTCCCATAAGAGGGTTAGGCGACGGCATTTCGGCAGGAAGCGGAAAATTCGGCGCATTTCTTGGTACGCTCTTGTTTCCGTTCTTAATGGTCGCTTTTAAAGTCAAAGGAACATTCTTGATACTTGCTGTAATTGCGATTTTAGGCGCTATACTTACCACCTTTGCTTTGCCTGAGACTAAAGAAATGTCTTTAAGAGAAGTCGGACAAGAAGACAAATACATAGAAGACGACAAAATATCGGTTGCGGCATCAGCGGCGACGCATAAAGCTTAATTTTAAATTTTATATGATATAATAAAAATATATCGCAAAAAAATGATTAAAATTTCGTTTAACTTAAACGACTGATGCAATGAAATATTCAAAAGC
>SHMQ01000046.1 GCA_008534395.1 Candidatus Acidulodesulfobacterium acidiphilum | reverse complement strand
CCCGCCTCAACCCTTACTTACCTTACCGTCAATATCTTTATTAAAAAGACTACTAATATTAAAGAGAGGAAAATAAACGGCAGTAAAAGCGTCATTATAGACCTTGACGTCGATAGGCCGTTGGTTTTTTTGACTCCTATAATTAAAAGAGCGGCGAACCATGCGGCTGATATATTGTATCCAAATATCGGAAATATGGAAAAAACTCCGACGCCCGAAGCATAGCCTATTATTCTGAACGTATTTCTTATTCCATGTTTGCCTCCCATAAGCATAACGAATCCATGGACTATGATAGTAAGAATTATTAGAAAAATTGTATATAAAATTCCAAGTATAAACAGAAGAAATATAACGCCTATAATTATATACATATCTATAAAACTTTTATTCTCGAAGAAAAGCGGTATTTTAGGCAAAACTGTATAATTTCTGTAAAACCCTATCTTAAAAAAAACAACTTCCCAGAAGAAAGAACACACCAAATTTATATATGTAAACAAAAGGGCGTAAAAATAAGGCTTAGATATGCTTTTTTCTTCCTGTCCGCCTGTATTATTCAACTCTTCGTAAAATATTTCCGGGCTGAAAAGAGATTTTTTCCATGTTAAATATAAAGCCTTAAAAAAACCGGTTTCTTTTACGTTATCAAAATCCGTCATTATTATTTTCCGCCTTTATTTTTCTTTATCTTTATCGAGTTTATAAATTATGCCGTCTGCGAGAGCTATATAAGAAGCCTCTATAATATTCTCAGATACTCCTATCGTCGTCCATTTTTCCTCTTTATCCGAAGACTCTATCAAAACCCTTACAAGAGAAGCCGTTCCGGTTTTTGCTTTGCCGCTTATAACTCTGACTTTAAAATCGGTAAGTTTCATCTCGTCGAGAACGGGATAAAACTTAACAAGGGCTTTTCTTAATGCGTTATCCAATGCGTTTACGGGACCGTCCCCTACCGCTACCGTGTGTTCCGTCTTACCCTTTACTTCTATCATTACTACCGCTTCGCTGAAAATATTTTTATCGGAAGTTTTTTCTATGTTGACCCTGAAAGATAAAAGTTTAAAGTATTCTTTATTCCCGTAATCTTTTGAAGAATATTTATCCAAAAGGATTTTAAAGGAACCGTCCGCGCTTTCAAAATTAAAACCTAAATTTTCTAATTCTTTAATTTTGTTTAAAAGTTCCGATTCCTGCGATTCCGATAAATCGCCGATATCTATACCGAGTTCTTTTGCTTTTGCGGTTATATTGCTTTTGCCGGATAAATCGGAAATTAAAAATCTTCTGGCATTACCGACGAATGACGGATCAATGTGTTCGTATGAAGAAGGATTTTTAAGAACGGCGTTTGCGTGAAGCCCGGCTTTATGCGCAAATGCGCTTTCTCCAACGTAAGGCATATTTTTAGCCGAAGTATTGTTTGAAATTTCATCTATTAACCTGCTTACTTTAAGAAGGTTTTTAAGTTTTTCTTTGCCTATGGTATTAAATCCGGCTTTTAATTCAAGGTTGGGGATAATAGAAGATAAATTGGCGTTTCCCGTCCTTTCGCCGTAACCGTTTATGGTTCCTTGAACGTGTTTTATTCCTTCTAAAACTGCGGCTATAGAATTTGCTACGGCGCAATCCGTATCGTTATGAGTATGTATGCCGAGCCTGCCTATATCTATTTTATATTTAACCTTAATCTTATTTACGATTTTGCTTATATCGTCCGGCAGACAGCCGCCGTTGGTGTCGCATAAAACAGCTTTGTCCGCTCCTGCCGAAATTGCGACGCTTAAGGTTTTTACGGCATAATCTTCATTGTATTTAAATCCGTCGAAAAAATGTTCCGCATCGAAAAATACTTTTTTTCCGCATGATTTTAAAAATTCTACCGAATCCGATATTATATCTAAGTTTTCTTCCAAAGATATTTTTAAAACGCTTTCTACGTGCAGATCCCAAGATTTGCCGAAAATAGTAATGTAATTAACGTCGGTTTCTCCAAGCACTATTAATCCGGCGTCATCCTTTGCTCTGACGTTTTTTTTTCTGGTGCTTCCGAAAGCGGCTAATTTAGAATGTTTTAATTTCTTTTTAGAAGCAGATTCAAAAAATTTTTTATCTTTAGGATTTGAGGCAGGAAATCCTCCTTCGATAAAATCTATCCCTAGTTCGTCAAGAATGTCGGCTATCATTAATTTATCGTCTATAGATAAGGAAAAACCTTCTCCCTGGGTGCCGTCCCTTAATGTAGTATCGTAAATTTCTATTTTTTTTTGTTCCGAAACCTTATTCATTTATTAATGTTTAATGTTTATAAATTTATTATATTTTTAATTCTGCCTGCCGAGATTAAATGCATCGTGAAGTATTCTGGCGGCAAGTTCGGCATATTTTGCGTCTATCACGCATGATATTTTAATTTCGGACGTTGAAATCATCATAATGTTTATATTTTCTTTAGCAAGAACGTCGAACATTGTAGAAGCCGTTCCGTAATGATTTCTCATGCCCACGCCTATTACCGAAACTTTTGCAATCTTATCGTCGCTTAAAACTTCTTTTGCGTTAAGTTCTTTAGCAAGTTCTTCGGTAATTTCCAAAGCTTTTTTTAAATCTTTTTTAGATACCGTAAAGGTTAAATCCGTGTGTCCTTCGATAGATATATTCTGAATAATCATATCTACTACTATATTAGCCGCCGATATTTTGGAAAATATCTTTGCCGCTATACCCGGCCTGTCGGGAATTCCCCTTATAGAAATTTTAGCTTCGTCTTTATCGCATGCTACGCTTGAAACCTGCAATTCTTCCATACTTTCTTCTTCTCCTATAAATTTTATTTGAGTGCCGTTCCCATCGACAAAGGTAGATTTCACAAAAAGATTGACGCCGTATTTCATGGCAAATTCTACAGACCTTATCTGGAGAACTTTTGCGCCCAGACTGGACATTTCAATCATTTCGTCGAAATAAACGACGTCCAATCGCCGGGCATCCGGAACTATATTGGGGTCGGCGGTATAAACTCCGTCCACGTCGGTAAATATATCGCATCTATCGGCTTTAACGGCGGCGGCTACCGCAACGGCTGTCGTATCCGACCCTCCCCTTCCCAGCGTCGTTATGAATCCGTTGCAATCTATTCCTTGAAAACCGGCTATTACTACTATTTTTCCGCTTTTTAACATCCTGCGTATATTTTCGGAGTCTATCGAAGATATTCTTGCTTTTCCGTAAGATTCGTCCGTAGTTATTCTTACCTGATGTCCAAGCATAGGAACTGCATCGTAACCTTCATTTCTTAAAGCAAGCGATAAAAGTCCGGAACTTATCTGTTCGCCGCTCGATATTATAAGGTCGGTTTCCATGTCGTCCTGCTTTCCGCCCATTTTTACGGCAAGGTCAAGAAGCCTGTTGGTTTCGCCGCTCATTGCGCTGACTACTACGACTACGTCGTTGCCTCCATTTTTTTCCTTTATTACCCGTCCGGCGACCTGCTTTATTCTTTCAATGCTTCCCATTGAAGTTCCGCCGAATTTTTGAACTATAAGCGCCATAAATTATTTTTCCTTTATTTTATTTATTCCGTATTATTATTTTATTGTACTTATTATCTTTTTTTGCTCCATTTACATTTAATACCGACTTTTATGCTTTTTTTGCAGTTCTCGGATTAAATTTATGAATAGCTTCTCCTATAGAATCAAGAGCCGCCTCAGGCACTATTTCCGACAGCGTAGGATGAGAATGAATAGTCCACTCTATGTCTAAAACAGTTCCTCCGAAATGCATATAGGAAGCAATTTCGGCGATCAGTTCTGGAATATCGGCTCCTATTCCGGTAGCGCCGAGTATTTTTTTAGTTTCCGATTCTACCACGACTTTTAAAAATCCTTCGGACTCTTCCATTGCCAGCGCCATGCCGCTCGCCGCATACGAAAAACGTCCCACTGAATATTTTATTTCCGAAAGTCCTGCGTCGCCTTCCCTTAGTCCGACCGTTCCTATTGAAGGATTGGTATAAACCGACCAAGGAAGTACGCCGTAATCTTTTTCTTTAGTTATTCCCGCAATATTATCGGCGGCTATCACTCCGTCGTATGACGCTTTATGGGCAAGCATAGGTCCGTCGATTATATCGCCGCAGGCATAAATTCCTTTTATGTTAGTTTCGTTATGTATATCGGTTTCTATTTTTCCTCTTTTATCCATTGCGACGCCTATTTCTTCAAGTCCCAAACCGGAAGTATTTAATTTTCTGCCTATGGAAACAAGAACTTTTTCGGCGGAAAATTTCTCGCCCGTTGCCAGTTCTACTTCGGCGCCGTCGGCTGAGGAATTAATACTTTTAACTTCCGCTCCTGTTTTAACTTCGATATTTCTGGATTTAAAATTTTTATCTATAAATCTGGAAATTTCTTTGTCTTCTGTGGATAAAATAGAAGGCAGAAGTTCTATCATTTTAATAGAACAGCCGAATTCCGAAAAAATATTAGCAAATTCGCAACCTATAACTCCTGCTCCGATAATAATCAAAGACTTAGGTATTGCGTTTAAAGAAAGAGCTTCGTCGGAAGTTATAATATTTTTATGGTCTATATTGAAAGCCGGTATCATAAAAGGCGACGAACCTGTAGCAATTATAACGTTATCCGCCGCAATTTCCGCGTTTGAATCCTTCCCATCCCTGCCTTCAATGTCTATCGAAAACCCTTTTTCACAGTTTTTCCCTTTAATTTTTCCGGAGCCGTAAAAAATATTTACCTTTCTGGCTTTTAATAATTTTTCTACGCCGCCCGTAAGGTTTAAAACGACTTCGTCTTTATACTTTATAATTTCTTCGTAATTAAAATTAAATCCGTTAATCGTAAAACCTCTTTCGGGATTTTTTAATTTTTTTAAAAATTTTGCCTTAGAATAAAGAACCTTCGTCGGAATACAGCCTCTGTTTAAACATGTGCCGCCGAATCTTTCTTTTTCTATTATTGCCGCCGACAAACCGTTAATAGCGCATTTCAATGCGCTCACGTAACCTGCGGGACCGCCTCCTATAATACAAACGTCAAATTTTTCCAAAAACGCACCTCCGTTTATAAACATAAAATATATCGCAAAAAATAAATTATATTTTATTTATAAAATTTTTTCTATTTCTATATATCGTTTTTCTTTATTTTTTTTGTCAGGGTCCATTTTAATATTAACCGAATAATAGTTTCCAGCGATGTATTTTGTATAATCTATTTTTACGGTATCGGTCCACTCCGCTATAGTCAAGTTTTTACCGCCTAAAGAATCGAAAAAACCGCAGGTTTCAAGGTCGTAAACGCTTTTAAGCCTGTAAAAATCAAAATGATTTACTATGCCGCCGCCGCATGAATATTTATTCATAATAGAATAGGTCGGACTTACTGCGGTAACGTCGCCGTTTTCGCATAATAATCTTATAATTCCGGACGTAAATTTAGTTTTTCCTGCACCGAGGCGTCCGTTTAAAGCTATAAAATCGAAAGGTTTTAATTTTTTTGCAAATTCGGCGGCAATAGATTCAGTATCTTCAGGCGAATTAGACTCGAAAGATTGAATATTTCCCATTTTAAATTATTATTTTTATTTGCCGGATTTTGCGTTTGACTGCGACATAGCTTTAATAATATCATATCTGGAAACGATGCCGATAATCTCTTTGCCCTCGTTTACGATAGGAATGGAATAAAATTTTTTATCCGCCATTACCGTTGCAAGATCGTAAATATCTTCAGCTTCTTTAGCGTAAAAAACGTCTTTGTTCATAATATCTTTAATTTTCGTCGCCGTTATTTTGTTTACGTCCTCTTTAAAATGCTTAGACGATCCGAGATAAAATATGCTGTCGAAAATAGTAAAAAGCGTAGGAATGTGAAGATTAGATTCCTGATATACCAAATCTGTTTCCGATACTATCCCGCATAATTTTTTATCGGAATTTACTACAGGAATAGCGTTTATTTTATATTTTAGAAAAATGTCGGACGCTTTCTTAATATCGTCTTCCTCATTTAAAACTATGACGTTTTTTGTCATAATATCGCCCGCAGTAATCATTGATAACTCCTTTTTTATAGTTTTTTATTTTATTATTTTTAAAATTTATAATGCTATCTTTATTATCTATTCTGCTCTTTTGTTTCGGACAGCATAAAATTAATCGAAACAGGTACGTTTTCGGCAATTTTTACCGCACCGGCGCCGAAATATCCGTATTTTTTTTCAAGATTTTTTGCCGAATAAACTAAAATAAAAGCGGCGCATTTCATACTCATATATAAACTTAATCCTCCCGATATAAAACCTCCTATTAAACCGCCGAGTACGTCTCCGCTTCCGCCGCTTGCAAGCAATGAACTATGTCCGCACTGCACAGATACATGTTCGCCGTTTTTGTCGAATATAAACATGCTTGAACTTTTCAGCACCAAATATACTCCGAATTCTTTAACGAATTTTTTTCCTATGTTTATCGGGTCCTTTTCTATAATATGACGGTCTATACCAGAAAGCCGTTCCATTTCTTTAAAATGGGGCGTCAAGATTAAATCGGTTTTATTTGCCGTTTGTTTTAAAATATCGGTATCTTCAGACAAAATATTTAATGCGTCTGCATCTAAAACCGACGGAATATTTATTTCGGACAAAAGTTTGCGCAAAAAAACTTTAGTTTCTTCTTCAAGTCCTATGCCTGGGCCTATAACCGCCGCATTTTTTCCTTTCAGCAAATCGTTTTTAATAATTTCTGCTCCTTTTTCGATAAAAAAACCTCTGCCGTCGTCATATACCGGATAGGTCATAACTTCGTCCGTTTTTGTTTCCATAATATCGTTCAGTTTCTCCGGTACCGCCGCAGTAACTAAACCTGCGCCGCCTTTAAAACCTGCAAGAGAAGACATGTAAGCCGCACCTGTTTTTCCCGAACTTCCCGCTACAACGAGAAGATGGCCGTAATCGAATTTGGTAGCCGTTTTTTTTCTTTCTTTGAAACAGCGTGAAATCTCTTTTTCGGTAATTATTTCTACGCCCGAAGCATATTTTTTTAATAATTGACGCGGCTGATTTATATCGATTAAAACGGTTTTTTCGTTAAGAAGCATCTTTTCGCCGTCGTTTATGTAAAAACCGGTTTTTAAGCCTCCGAAGGTAAAAATTTGTTTAATATTTTTAGTAATCGCGGCGTCCATAATTTCGCCGGTATCTGCGTTCAAACCGCTCGGAACGTCTATGCATATAATATCGTATCCGCTTTCTATTTTTTTTAAACATTCCGGATTTCCGCCGCAATTATTTTTTTCGTTAATAACCTCTATAACCTTTTTAAAAAATCCCGTTAATCCTCTGTTTAAGCCCACGCCGAATATAGCATCTACAACGACGTTCGACTTTTCCAACATGTTTTCTAAATCGGAAATTTTATCTTCCGACGGCACCTCTATAATGGACGCTCCCAGCTTTATCAATATATCTAAGTTTTTCGCGGCAATTCCTTTATAGGACGCTTTTTCGGCAAGAACGGCGATATTTACGTTAAAACCGGAGTTAAAAAGATACCTTGAAAATACGAAACCGTCTCCGCCGTTATTCCCTTTGCCGCAAATTACGGCAATAGAGATTTTTTTTAGGAAATCTTTATCGTAAAGTTTCAAAAATTCCCTGTAACATCCGCCGCCGGCATTTTCCATTAAAATGTCTTCGGAATAACCGAAAGCCGAATAGCTTTCTTCGTCTATTTTTTTTAAATTATCCGAAAAATAAAGTTCCATATTTAAATTTTTACTTTATAGAAAAAGGTGTCAGATTAATTTTACTCAAAATCTTTTATCGTTAATTGTTTCTTTCAGTATGCGTAAAATAAAATCTGACACCTTTTTCTTACAAATTTTTCTAGCCATTATAACATATTCAAGAGGTTTTTTGCGCAGGATTAAAGATTTAATTTAAACTAAATTTTACAATATTACTACGGCGCACGCAAAACCTTTATCGTGCGTTATACTTACTTTAGCCGAAATATTATCAAACAAGCCGGAATCTAAATTTATATAGGGCCGTCCGCTTTCGTCGTTTAAAATTTTAATTTTATTTAAAGGAATAGAGAAAAGACCCTTGCCTAAAGCCTTTAAAAAAGCTTCTTTCGCCGCAAAATATCCTGCGGCTTTTTCAAATGCCCTCTTTTCGTTTCTGCTTTTTATTTTTTCTATTATATCCGATTCCGTGTCGGAAAAAACCCGCGAATAAAATTTTTCGCCTCGCATTTCTATAGCTTTTTTAATTTTATCTACGGATATTAAATCTATGCCTATTCCGTTAATCATTTTGCATCGTATTTATTTGCTTTTTTCTAATTTGGCAAAGTCTGCCGCTTTTATTATATCGAGCATTTTTTCGACCGCACGTCCAAGCCCTTCGAAAACGGCTTTAGATACGATGGAAAATCCTATGTTAAACTCTTCGAAACCTTCTATTAATGCAATATCGAATATATTTTTATAATCGAGTCCGTGACCCGCATTAACCTTAAGTCCGATTTTTAAAGCATATCCGACTGCTTCTTTTATTCTTTTTAGTTCTTTCATCCTTTCGGATTCCGTTGCGGCACCCGCATATCTTCCGGTATGTATTTCTATAAAATCGAATCCTGCTTCCTTAGCCGCCTCTGCCTGCCTTACGTCCGGTTCTATGAATGCCGAAGCAATGCTGTCTATGGATTTGAACTTAAAAGATTCCGTGATATTTTTAAAGCGTTTTACGTCGCCTGCCACGTCGAGTCCGCCCTCCGTCGTCAATTCTTTTCTTTTTTCGGGAACTATGGTAGCGCTCCTTGGCATAATATCGAGGGCTATTTGAACGATTTTGTCGTCCGCAGACATTTCCAGATTTAATCTTTTAGTCAATTCGGATATGATTCTTACGTCGTTATCCCTTATGTGCCTTCTGTCTTCCCTTAAATGACACGTGACGTTTGAAGCGCCGGCTTCTAAAACGACGAAAGCCGCATGTACGGGAGAAGGAAAATTTTCTCCCCTTGCATTCCTCAGCGTCGCAATATGGTCTATATTAACGCCTAATTTCATATTTAATTCTCCCTTTTATCCGGCTATATTTAGACATTATTTATCTATGCCGAAACCTTTTTCTATTTCTTCTTTTATTTCTGAGCCTATGCTGTTTATTTCGCAGGCGTCTTCTCCTTCTACCAGTACTCTTAAGTAATTTTGGGTTCCGGAATAACGCACGTATATTCTTCCTCTGTCTTTTAAAATTTCGTCGAAATACGCAATTTTTTTTGAAACCTCGGGCAGTTCTTCTAAGTTTTTCTTATAAGGCACGTCGACGTTAAATAGTACTTGGGGATAAGGATTTATTATTTTTCTTAATTCCGAAAGCGGCGTACCCGTTTTTACCATAACCGACAGAAGTTTTAATGCCGAAATTATGCCGTCCCCGGTATTAATATCGTCTAAAAATATTATATGCCCGGACTGCTCTCCGCCGAGATTATAGCCGTCTTTCAGCATTTTTTCCATAATATACCTGTCGCCTACGTCTGCATAAATAGTTTTTATCCCATGTTTTTTAAATAATATCTCTAAAGCTACGTTAGACATAGGCGTCGTAACTACGCCTTCGTTTTTAAGACACCCTTCTTTTTTCATCTGCAATGCGCAAATTGCAAGGAATTCGTCGCCCTGCAAAGTTTTTCCGTTTTCGTCGCAAAAAATTACCCTGTCACCGTCGCCGTCGAAAGCCAGACCTACGTCCGCACCGTGTTTTTTTACCGAACCGCTTAATTTTTCGGGATGCATGGAACCGCATCCGTCGTTAATATTAACGCCGTCCGGACTTACGCCTTCGAGTATAACTTCGGCTCCAAGCTCCGCAAAAACCTCCGGAGCCGCTTTATAATTAGCGCCGTTGGCACAGTCTATAACTATTTTTAACCCGTTTAAAGTTAAATATTTAGGAAAAGAGAGTTTTGCGAAAATAACGTATCTTCCGGCGGCATCGTCTATTCTGTGGGCTTTTCCTATATGAATTCCGGTCGGACCTTTATCGTCGAAATCAAAATTAAAAAATAAATCTTCTATTTTTTTTTCTACTTCATCGTCGAATTTAAATCCGCCGCCGTCAAAAAATTTAATACCGTTATCGTAAAAAGGGTTATGCGAAGCCGAAATAACGACACCTGCGTCCGCCCTCATACTGGACGTTATAAACGCTACTCCGGGCGTGGCAAGCGGCCCTACAAGATAAACGTCGGCTCCCATAGAGCATATGCCGGAAGAAAGAGCCGTTTCCAGCATATATCCGGAAATTCTGGTATCTTTTCCTATGACTATTTTCAATCCTTTTCCGTTCGGTTTTAAAACTTTAACCAACGCTTTGCCTAATTTTAAAGCAACTTCCGACGTCAAAGGATATCTGTTCGCCTGCCCTCTTACGCCGTCGGTACCAAATAATTTTCTGCCTCCCAAAGTACCTATTCCCCCTTTATACCGTCATATATAGATATAAATTCTTAACCGCTTTTAAACTTTTATATTTTTATTTTTTTGAACTTTTTATTACTGTTAAATTAACGTTAACCTTTTTATTATACAAAATTTTTACTAAATTTGTAGGTTTTCTTAAGGAAACTGACAGTGTTTTATTTTTATCTATATTATCGATATTTATTTTCATTGTAGTAATTACCGAAAGATGATTAACTATATCACGCGGACCTTTAACCGGAACATATTGTGGCAAAACGCTTATATGCTTTAAAACATAACCTTTTTGCGGTAATCCGGACGTTATCGGCAAAATTTTTATATATTTTGTCGTAATTCTGCTAATTATAACCGGAATTATTCGCGGGCTTATTTTAATAACTTTAATTCCGTTAGGAAGATTTAAATAAGATCTGCCAAGAATTATAGTATTTTTTTTTGCGAGAAGAGAATAACCGTTAATCTGAAAAAAAATTTTTTTATTTATTTTCATAAGGTCGATTCTAGAACCCCTTAATTTTACGCGAATCTTTTTCGGCATAAAGTTGCTGACGGCATAACCTTTGGGAAGATTTTTGATAATTAATCCTGCGGTCACAACCTCGTCCTGCTTTGTTCCGCCCACGACGTAAGCCCATATTATTACGGCAAAAATTAAGGAAAAAATCTTTAGCCAAAAATTTTTTTTAATAAGGTTTTCTAGGTATCTGTTCATTTTTGTTTATTTATTTTTCTGATTTTGCTTTAAGTTTACTTATCGACCGATTTTCCGAACAGCAGGTCGGAAATCGACTTTATAAAAACATGGCCGTGGTCTTCGTAATATTTTAAGTGTTTTAAAAGTCCGTTTCTTAAATCTTCTATATTATCGACTCCCGATATTTTTTTTGACCTGATAATAGAAATTTTTCCGGTTTCTTCCGAAACTACGACGGAAAAAGCATCGGTAAGTTCAGAAAGACCAATGGCCGCCCTGTGTCTTGTTCCAAGCTTTTTGCTTATGTTATCTTCCGTAGAAAGCGGCAGGTAACAGGAAGCGGCTGCAATCCTGCCTTTTTGAATGATAACGGCGCCGTCGTGCAGGGGAGAAGGAGGAGTAAATATGCTTATAAGAAGCTCTTTAGACACGATAGAATCTAATTTAACCCCTATTTTTAAATAATCTCCAAGAAACACGTTTCTTTCAAAAACTATAATAGCGCCTATTTTTTTTGAAGCAAGTTCGAAAACGGCTTTGGAAGTTTCTTCTACAAGGTTTACCCTTTCTAATTTATTCTGGGCGACCGCAAAAGGATTTTTCCCTACTTCGATAAGCGCCCGCCTTATCTCGTTTCTAAAAAGAACTATTATTACTATTATAATCGAACTTAAAAAATTGCCGAATATATACTCGGTGGCATAAAGTTTAAATATTACCGCAAACAAAAAAATTGCAAAAACTATAATAAGCCCTATTAATACCTGAAATGCTCCGGTACCTTTAATAAGGGTGATAACCCTGTATATTATAAAAGCGACTATAATTATATCTAATATATCGCGCCATCCGAAGTTATTCAGGAGAGAAAACATATTTACTTTTATCGATATTGTTTATTTTTATTTAAATTTACAAATTTATCTTTTCCAACAAAGATAAAGCCGAAAAGGTCTGCTTAACGTCGTGCACCCTGACGATGTCGGCGCCTTTTATTTTTAGATAGGAAGCAAGCGCCACGCTGCCGCTTAAAATAGTACTTTTATCGTTTTTAGCTATATGTTTTACGAAAGATTTTCTTGAAACGCCCGCCAATAAGGGTTTACCTAGAGATTTAAAGGAAGTAATGCCCGATAAAAGATTATAATTATCGTCTAAAGTTTTTGCAAAACCGAATCCCGGATCTATTATAACGTTGTCCGTATTATAGCCTTTAAGCTCCAAATATTCCAATTTTTTTTTAAAATAAACCAGTATTTCAAAAAAAATATCGTCGTAATGCTCGATATCATTCTGCATATTTTCCGGTTTTTTTTCTCTGGAATGCATCATTACATAAGGAGCGTCGAAATCCAATAATACTTTAGCCATATTTTCCGCATCGTAAGATAATCCGGAAACGTCGTTTATTATAGAAGCACCGGCTTTTAATGCTTCTTTTGCAACTGCAGGCTTTCTGGTATCGACGGAAATAGGTACCGAAACGGTTTTCGATAATTTCTCTATTACCGGACATACCCTGTCTATTTCCGTCTGTATATCTACTTCTTCCGAATAAGGTCTCGTAGATTCTCCGCCTACGTCTATAACATCGCCGCCTTCCTTTTCTATTTCTATACCTCTTTTTATAGCATCGTTATAATCGTAAAATTTTCCTCCGTCGGAAAAAGAATCGGGGGTAACGTTTAAAATACCCATTATATAGGTCTTGCCGTTAAAAACTATATCTTTATCCTGTGTTTTTGTTTTAATTTTCCTCGGATTGTTTTTTTTAAAAGACCTGTCGCACTCCACTAATATATTTTCAAGTTCGTTGGAAAGTTCGTTTAAACCGAACTGCTGCAATTTGATTTTTTTTACTATAATTCTTAATTGAACAGGCGTTCCGAATAAAATGGAATCCGAAACCGGAATTTTACCGGTTATAACGTCTTTGTGGTTTGCTACTTCGGCGCCTATGCCGAGGGCTTCCTGCTTAAGGATATTGAGCGCGGTTGCATTTATGTTTTTCAGTTTTATTATTATATATTTTAATTTTTCCCCCATAATCATTCTGCCGGTAGCGGAAACCCCTATTCTGGATAATTCGCTGCCGGCAATATGACTGTCTAAAATATCGACAAGATAAGCTTTCATAAAATATAAACCTTGTATAAAACTTATATCGGCTTTAATAAATATCCTAAAAATGCCGATAAAAATCGTTAAAACGGCTTTAATGTTATATAAACACTGGAATAATTTTCTATCGGCAATTTTGTGAATATTAAGGTTGCATTTATAGTCGGCCGTTTAATCTTCTATGTCTATTCCTTCATTGCTTTCCCCGTCTTTACCGCCTTGCGCCTGATCGGCTTTTTCCTCTTCGGATTCGGACTCGTTGGTTTTGTAATCGGGTTTATGGGCGATAATAATCTCGTCTATCTCTTTTCCGCTTAAAGATTCCTTTTCTATTAATTTTAACGAAATATCTTTAAGGATATCTATGTTTTCCGTTAATATTTGTCTTGCCCTTTCATGGTTCGAAGTAATAATTTCTTTAACTTCCTGGTCTATAGAGACTGCCGTAGATTCGGAATAATCCTTGTGCTG